>CAZWEU010000005.1:0-63214 GCA_964632785.1 uncultured Lachnospiraceae bacterium
ATCTCTATAAAAATATATAATATTTCCTTGCAATTACTATTATACGAGGAGGCATAATATGGACAAATATAAAGATCACCAAGATAGTAAAGATGATGACCAACATTCAAACCATGGAGGACATGAAAAACATGAAGGCCATGGGGGCCATCACGATCATCATAGCATGATGATTGAAGATTTTAAACGGCGATTCTTTTTTTCGCTGATTCTCACGGTCCCCATCCTCATTTTATCACCAATGATTCAAAATTTTATTGGGGTTGATTGGTCATTTCCTTTTGATTCCTATCTTCTCTTTGGCTTATCGACGATTCTCTTTATCTATGGGGGCAAGCCTTTTTTTACCGGAGCACGCGATGAACTTAAAGAAAAATCGCCGGCCATGATGACCCTGATTGCCTTTGCGATCGCGGTTGCCTATATTTATAGCTCCTTAACTGTGTTTATCTTAACCGGTGGTGATTTCTTTTGGGAGCTAGCGACCTTAATTGTCGTTATGCTACTGGGCCATTGGATTGAGATGCGGTCGGTCATGGGAGCCTCAAGAGCCCTCGATGCCTTAATTGATCTCATGCCCGAAGAAGCACATTTAATTGCTGAAAACGGTCAAACCAAAGAGGTAGCCGTCAATCAGTTAAAGGAAGGAGATCAAGTACTGGTAAAACCAGGGGAAAAAATTCCCATTGATGGAGAAATCTACGAGGGAATCTCTGAGGTTAATGAGGCCATGATCACAGGTGAATCTCTTCCAGTTGCGAAAAAAACGGGGGATGGCATTGTCGGGGGATCAATAAATGGGGAAGGAATTCTTAAGTTTGTGGTTAATCGAACCGGGGACGATACTTTTATTTCGCAAATTATTAAAATGGTCAATAAAGCCCAAGCTTCTAAGTCAAAAACCCAAAGACTGGCTGATACCGCAGCCAAGTACTTATTTTACATCGCCTTTTTTGGTGGGATCCTGACCTTTATCGTCTGGGCGCTATTGGGACAGGACTTAAATTTTTCAATCGAACGGGCCGTAACGGTCATTATCATCTCTTGCCCGCATGCCCTGGGACTGGCAATTCCCCTAGTGACGGCCATTTCAACGAGTATTGGCGCTAAAAGCGGCTTACTGATTCGAAATCGGGCAGCCTTTGAAGGGGCCCATAAGCTGACTGCAGTGGTTTTTGATAAGACCGGCACACTGACTAAGGGTGAATTTGGGGTCACCGATATTTACCCGATAGGTATTTCAGAAGAAGAATTGCTGGCGATTGCTTATGCGGTGGAGGTCAACTCTGAACACCTTATCGCTAAGGGTATTGTTAAAGAAGCAGAGGCCCGGCAAATAAAGCGACGGACAATTAGTGACTACCAAAGTATGCCGGGAAAAGGCTTAAAAGCCATGCTTGAGACGAAAGAAATAATAATAGGTAGCCCCGGCTACCTTCGGTCTGAAGATATTTCCTTTGATGAAGAGAATTATGAAAAACTAGCAAAAGAAGGAAAGACAGTGGTCTTTGTTTTGCAGGATAAAGACCTAATTGGCTACCTAGCCCTTTCTGATCAGGTTAGAGACACAGCTAAAGAAGCTGTTAAGGCTCTTAAAGAGATGGGAATTGAGCCGATGATGTTAACCGGTGATAATAAACGGGTAGCAGCTTACGTGGGCCAAGAGTTAGGGCTTGATGAGGTCATGGCAGAGGTCCTACCTCAGGAAAAATCGAAGCGAATTGAAGAATTGATTAAATCCGGAAAGAAGGTCGGAATGACCGGAGACGGGGTCAATGATGCTCCAGCCCTAGCTCGAGCCGACTTAGGGATTGCCATTGGAGCGGGAACCGATGTTGCTATCGAATCGGCCGATGTGGTTCTCGTTAAGAATAATCCGCTCGATGTCGTCAACCTGATTAAGCTCTCGCAGGCAACCCATAAAAAGATGATTCAAAATTTAATTTGGGCGACAGCTTATAACGCCATTGCCTTACCCTTAGCAGCCGGTGTTTTATATTATCAGGGTATCATAATCAGCCCAGCCTTTGGTGCTGTTTTAATGTCGATGAGTACGATTATCGTCGCTATCAATGCCAAGCTTTTGAAAATCGATTAAAAATTAGAAAGAGATATAAAACCAAACTCAATAAATATAGGAGTAATAAAAAGTGCTCTTAATCTGCAGATTAAAGACACTCTGAAGCCTCCAAATTGAACAATCAATTTGGAGGCTTTTCTTAATCTAAAATAAAATAGTAAATAAAAAACTATTTCGAGGCGATAAGTAAATGGTAATATAAAGAGACATAGGCTATAATAAATAGTATTGGAGGGTAGCATATGGATAAAAACAATACGCCAAATATGGGCAAAGAAATTAAAGATCGGATCCAAGAAGCGCTCCAATCTGATAATTTTAAAAAGCTCAATGAAAATATCAGTAAAACAGTTAATCAAGCCCTTGATGAGATCCGTAAAAATAGCAGTGGCTGGCAACATAAGAACAAACCTGGGACTAAGAAGCAAAAAGAATTCGATGAGATACCCTATAGCGATTATGAAGCGGTTGACAGTGATGAGGATTTTTACAATCAAGAAAATGTTTATAAAGAGCCAGCCAGCAATCAAAAAAAAACCGCTCCTAAGAAAGAAGAGACTCTTATTTCAAAGTCACCATCTGGTCGCCTTTCAGGAATATTTTTAATGGTTCTCGGGAATGTCGGAATTGGTGTAACCATCATAATAAGCCTTTTAACGACCTTATTCGCCAGTTTAACAAGTGATATTCTAGCAGTCTTGGGATTCTCATCTCTCGTCTTATTACCCCTTTTAATCGCTTTTGCAGCCATGGTGGCGAAAGGATCAAGCTTGAGAAATCGTTATAAGCGCTTTAAACAATATATTTTGGAATTTGATGGTCAAACTTATTCATCAATTGATGATTTAGTAAAGTCGGTTAATCGAAGTCGCCGATTTGTGATTAAGGATCTACGTAAAATGGTTTCTAACGAGATGTTTCCCAAGGGACGACTTGATGCGGCTGAGACACTTTTTTTTCTTAACGAAAGTGGTTATGAGGCCCATTTAAAAATGCTTGAAGGCTTACGTTTACAGGAAAAAGAAAATGAAAAAGAACTTGAAGTCAAGCGGCAAAAAAGTCGGCAAGATCCAAAGGAAAGGGCTGTACTAGATGTTGTCAGGGAAGGCAAAGAAACGATTGGCCAAATTAATGCGGCTAATCGCGAGATAAAGGGAGAAATTATTTCAAAGAAATTATTGCGACTTGAAATTGTTATCACAAAGATCTTTCAGTACATCGAAGAAAATCCTAATGAGATTTTAGAAATCCGTAAATTTATGGATTACTACCTGCCAACCACCTTAAAACTGGTGACTGTCTACCGTGAACTAGAGAGTGAGACCTTCCAGGGGCCAACCATTCGAGCGACAAAAAAAGAAATTCAAGAGACCCTCGATACGATAAACGAAGCCTTTGAAAATTTGTTAGATGGTTTCTATGAAGAAACAGCAATGGATATCTCAAGTGATATCTCAGTGCTTAACACCCTACTCGCCCAAGAAGGATTGACCAAGAGTGATTTTGAACAAGGAGAAAAAAATGGATAAAAATAATGATTTTAGCCAAGCGACACCGACTTTAACCTTTGACCCCTTTGATGAAGAAATACAAACCACCTCGCAGATGGACCCAAAAGAGTCCCCTGTATTTGATGAGAGTCGGCTAAGCCCTGAAGAAAAGAAAATGGTCGATGAATTTGCTAAAAAGATTGATATTTCAAATTCCGCCCTGATCATGCAATATGGGGTGGGGGCTCAGAAGAAAATTGCTGAATTTTCGGGGAACGCCCTCGATAATGTCCGGTCAAAGGACTTAGGTGAGGTTGGTAAGATGTTAACCGAGATGGTTGGCCAACTAAGAAGCTTTGACGTTGAAGAGGAGGAAAAAGGTTTTTTTGGTTTTTTTAAGAAAAGTTCTAACAAATTGACGGCCATGCAAGGTAAATATGCCACGGCGGAAACAAATGTCAATCAAATCTGCGAGGTCCTTGAAAGACACCAGATCCAACTTCTTAAAGACGTAGCCATGCTCGACAAATTATATGATGTCAATAAAACTTACTTTAAAGAACTATCCATGTATATTTTAGCTGGCAAACGAAAAATAAAAGAGATCGAAAACGACGAGTTACCGGCGATTATTAAAAAATCACAATTAAGTGGATTACCGGAAGATGCTCAAGCGGCCAATGATCTAGCAGCCATGCTTAATCGCTTTGAAAAGAAGATCCATGATTTGGAGCTAACGCGGATGATCTCGATTCAAATGGCCCCCCAAATTCGCCTGGTCCAACACAATGACACCCTAATGGCTGAAAAAATCCAATCATCGATTGTTAACACCATCCCACTTTGGAAAAGTCAAATGGTTTTAGCTCTCGGCGTGGTTCATTCTGGGCAAGCGGCCCGGGCCCAGCGTGAAGTTACCAATATGACTAATGAACTACTGCGAAAAAATGCCGAAACCCTGAAGTTAGAAACAATCGCAACGGCTAAGGAGTCGGAGCGAGGCATTGTCGATATTGAAACCCTGCGTATCTCCAATGAATCGTTGATCACCACCTTTGACGAGGTTTTAAAAATCCAAGCTGATGGTCGAGAAAAACGAAAAGAAGCCGAAGTTGAGTTGCAACGGTTAGAAAATGATTTAAAACAAAAGATGTTAGAGATTAAGCGTTGATAGCGTTGAACCAATAACCAATGAAAGATAAAAAAAATGCAAATAAATTAACAATTGTTAGCTTTATTAACAAAAGACCAGGATAAACCTTGGTCTTTTTTCTATTGAAAACTATTACAAATTAGATATAATAATAGTAGAATATAAATTAAGAGGAGGAACAAATGGCTACTTTTAAAACCAATGATGGCGTTGAATTGTATTATGAGATAAAAGGAAAGGGAAAACCACTATTGATGATTCCCGGTTGGACCTGTTCGAGTGAATTTTTTAAAAAAAATTCTGACGCCTTAGCAGAAAAATACCAAGTCTTATTAATGGATTATCGTGGCCATGGTGAATCCGAAAAAGTCTTAAGAAGTCACCGTATTTCTCGATATGCCATGGATGTTAAAGAATTTTTAGATCACCTTGATGTTGTCGATGTAACCGCCCTTGGCTGGTCTATGGGCGCTGCCATCATTTGGAGTTACCTTGAGTTATTTGGAAAAGACCGTATCGCTAAGCTGGTCTTTATCGATCAAGCTCCCCTTCAATATACCGGTCCTGATTGGGTTTGGGGACAAAATGGTTGCTATGATGTAGAAATGTTTATTCGGACCTGTTGTGATATCAAATATGCGCCAAGACAGGCTGCTGAGGGCTTAGCTTACGCCTGCCTCTATCATAGCCCAAGTGATGAAGACGTAAAATTTATTGCTGATGAAATTTCCAAATGCCCGCCCTATGTTCGAATCGAAATTATGCGCGACCATACTAACCTCGATTGGCGTGACTTTATTAAAACAATTGATCTACCGACTTTGGTCTGTGTCGCTCGGAATTCGGCGGTTTTTGACTGGCAGGGAAGTGCCTACGTGGCAGAACAAATAAAAGGCTCGGAATTAGAATTTTTTGAAGATTCTGGTCATATGCTTTTCTGGGAGGAAGCTGATAAATTCAACAAGCGCGTAGCAGAATTTATGGAAAAATAAAAAATAATTTATGCCGTGTTCGTGTTAGAAAGGGAATGATATGAAAATTGTGATTGCACCTGATTCCTTCAAGGGCTCTTTATCAGCTTTAGAAGTTTGTGAAAGTATTGAAAAAGCCATTCACCATGTCATTAAAAATGTTGACATCGTCAAACTCCCTATTTCTGACGGTGGCGAAGGGATGGTTGAGTCTCTCCTTAAAGATGATGGGCAACGCATTTTCCTTGATGTCCGTGATCCCTTAAATCGAAGGATAAAAGCAGAATACGGCATATCAACTGAGGGGGTTGCCTTCATTGAAATGGCATCAGCATCAGGTTTGACCCTATTAAAAAAAAATGAGCGCAACCCCCTCAAAACAAATACCTACGGGACTGGCCAACTTATTCGTCACGCCATTCAAGAAAAAAAATGTACTGAGATTATCTTAGGGATTGGTGGCAGTGCGACCAATGATGGTGGCATGGGTTTAGCTGAAGCTTTAGGAGTGGCTTTTTTCGATAAACTCGGCGTAAAACTTGCAGCCTGTGGTGAAAATTTGATCAAGATACGAAGCATCAATACGGATCATCTAATCATCCAAAATAATAAGATCAACTTTACAATTGCCTGTGATGTGGAGAATGTTCTTTGCGGAGAAAATGGTGCTGCTATGATTTATGGCCCTCAAAAGGGTGCGACCCCGGAGATGATTGAAAAGCTAGATGCTGGTTTATGTCATTTTGGCCACCTACTGGAAGCCTTAAGCTCTAAAACTCTGATTACTTGCAAAGGGATTGGAGCAGCTGGTGGGATTGCCCTGCCCCTAGTTGTTTTTTGTGATGCGTCTTTAAAATCAGGACTGGAAATTGTTTTGGATCATTTGAACTTTGATAGCGAAATTGAGTCTGCAGACCTTGTTATTACAGGAGAAGGAAAAACAGATGCCCAAAGCACTATGGGAAAGGTAATCTCGGGTATTGCCAAGCGGTGCAAAAATAAAGACGTCCCCCTTATTGTTGTTTCCGGCGCCTTAGAGCAAGGATATGATAAGTTACTAAAAGATGGGGTTGTAGCTGCTTTTTCAACGTACACGAATGGAAGAGATTTAGAATGGCATTTAAAAAATGCTGAAGATTTATTAAGGAAAACCATTATAAATTTGTTTAGATTTTATACGATAAATATAAAAGTGGAGAAGTGAAATAGATGCTGGATCGAAAACTGGCCCAAAAAATTGCCGATGAAGTGATGAAGAATCTCGGTTATAATATCAATGTGATGAATGAAAAAGCAATTATCATTGGAAGTGGCAACTCGAATCGGATCAATACCTTCCATGAAACGGCGATGAAGGCCATTGAGACGAGAGAAAGCCAAGAAGTGAGCGTAAGTGAAGCAGAAAAATTACAAGGGGTGAAACCAGGCATAAACATGCCGATTATCGATCGCAATAATCAGATTATCGGTGTTGTTGGCATTACAGGTCTTCCTCAAGAGGTGCGAAACATCGGGAAACTCGTTAAAATGACGGCCGAATTAATTATCGAACAGCAAGAGACATTAAATCGGTTATACACTCATCGCAACGATAAAGAAATGCTTATGAATGCACTCATATCTGAAGAATCAATGATGAAAGAAAATGAAATAAAACAATGGGGCCAAAAGATGGGTTATGATTTTTCATTAGAGCGTTTGGCATTGATCATTGTCCCTAATACGATCGATCAGCAGACAAAGGCAAAATTAGAAGCCTTGTTAAGCGGATTTAAACGATCGATCCATCATTCTAAGCAAGATATTTCATCTATTTTCTCAGGTAAACAAATTTTAATCTTTAAAAGGCTTTCGGATACGAGGCCTTGGGAAATTGAAAACGAAATAATCCACTATATATCTAGAATTACAAAAGGAAATAATGAAACATATCAATGTTTTGTTGGTGGTTTTTATCCTGATTTAAAAGGTTATGGCATTTCTTACCGGGAAGCTTATAATTTATCCCAACAAATAAAAACTAAAAAAGACCAAACGTCAATCAATTTTGCTCATGATCACTATCTGTTAAAATTATATAATGCCCTAGAACCAGCTGTCTTTGATTATCTTGTTAAACCCTATATCACAAAAATAAGAAGCTCCTTTGGCAAAGGAACGACTGATGCTATGCGGACAATGCAACTTCTCTTTGAGTATAACTTCCGCTATGATGATGTCGCAAAGGAAATGTTTATCCATAAAAACACGGTGATTTTTAGAAAAAAGAAGATGGATGGCTGTTTAGGTTTTTCAATCAAGGACTATGGTAACAAGAGTCTTTTGTTTTTAATTATTTTAAAATACTTTGAAGAAAATAACTAATTTTTGCTAAAGGTATTAAGAATGATAGAAATTATTTATGATTTATGATAATATGTTCTCAAATAATTTGCAAAACTGCAAGAAAGAGGACAGTATTGGAAGACTCGTGTCGACCTGATAAATTAAGAAAAAGCGATTTAAAACCATCTACGAGACGACTCATCGGGGGGACAACAAAAAAGAATGGATAACTCGATCATAATTTTTATTGTTGTTCTTTTCGCCATGCTCATTATGTCAGCATTTTTTTCGGCTGCAGAAACTGCTTTTTCATCATTAAATCGTATTCGAATTAAAAATTTAGCAAAAAATGGCGAAAAACGTGCAATTGCGGTGATGAAATTATCGGAAAAGTACGATCGCCTTTTATCGACAATTTTAATCGGAAACAATATTGTTAATATCGCATCGGCATCAATTGCGACGGTTCTCTTTGTTAAGCTTTATGGAAATGCCGGTGTGACGATTTCAACCTTTGTGATGACAGTCGTCGTTTTAATTTTTGGTGAAATAACGCCGAAGACTTTAGCCAAAGACTCCCCAGAAAAATTTGCCATGCGGTTTGCGCCCTTTTTAAATTTGTTATTGATCATTCTTAGTCCGATTAACTTCATATTCATGCAGTGGAAAAAACTTCTAACGCTAGTTTTTAAACCGAATGATGAGCTGAGTATCACTGAAGAAGAACTACTGACTATTGTTGAAGAGGCCGAGAGTGAAGGAGGGATTGACCTACAAGATGGTGATCTGATTAGAAGTGCCATTGAATTTAACGATCTTGATGTCGTTGATATCCTAACTCCGCGGGTGGATGTGGTTGGGATTGATGAGAATAGCAGTATTGAAGAGATATCGCGCTGTTTCTTTGAAACGGGCTATTCCCGCTTGCCAGTCTACCAAAATAATATCGACCATATCATTGGTTTTATTAATCATAAGGATTTCACTCATTATGTTATAACGGGTGGTATGCCTCTTAGTGAAATCATTAAATCGGTTGTCTTCATCACTGGATCGATGAAAATATCAAAATTATTAACCCTACTCCAACAAAAAAAATGTCATATCGCTGTAGTCTTTGATGAGTACGGGGGAACGGCTGGAATTGTCACCTTAGAGGACGTCATTGAGGAATTAGTCGGTGAAATTTGGGATGAACATGATGAAGTGGTTAATGAAATTATTAAAATAAGTGATAGCGAGTACCAAGTGTTGGGGAAAGCCAGTTTATTTAAGATGTTTGATGTCTTTGATATGGAGGATGATTTTGACTCTAATACAGTTGGGGGATGGATTGTTGACCAAATGGATGAGGTCCCTAAAATAGGTGCTAGTTACCATTATAAATCACTTTTGATTACGATTGTTGATGCCGACCATCGTCACGTGATTGAAGTCAATATCATAAAAAAAGAAGTCCCAGAAACTGAAGTATCCTAATTTTTAAAGTTCAATTGTTACTATACCAATACAAACAAAGTGGTTTAATCGATTAAACCGCTTTGTTTTCTTTTTTTCTTTCTTAAAAATGATTACAGGTTTATTAGCGCTTAAATAGTGTATAATATAAGTAAGCTAATTGGGAGGTGATGTGATGGACATGATTTGGATTGTTCTATTTATAATCTTTGTTGTGATTGAAATTGTGACAGCAGGCACATTAGTGTCGATCTGGTTTTGTGTTGGATCTGCTGCGGCCTTCATTGCTCAGTATTTAGGGGCTAATAGCATCGTTCAGATATTACTGTTTTTTGTGGTTTCCATCGGTTTACTATTGATGACAAAACCCTTGATCAAAAAATACGTTAAACCAAAGGTTTCAGCAACAAATGCTGATCGAATAATCAACACCCATGGGGTCGTCAAGGAAGAGATTAATAACCTTCTTGGCACGGGGTCAGTTTTAGTCGATGGGAAGACGTGGACTGCCCGCAACATCGATGGTGAAGCAATAATTTTGACCGGGTCGGAAGTTGTCGTAATCGAAATAAAGGGTGTAAAGGCATTTGTCCGATTCATTTCGTAAAAAAGGAGGAGTTTAAGATGTTTATCATCATAATGGGAATATTATTTGTGATCTTAGTAGCATTGGTGGTCATCAATGCTAAGATTGTTCCACAGGCTCATGCCTACGTGATCGAACGACTAGGAGCTTATCATTCAACTTGGCAAACGGGATTTCATCTGGCGATACCGATCATTGATCGTATCTCCCAAAAAATAAGTCTAAAAGAAAATGTGGCTGATTTTCCACCTCAGCCGGTTATCACAAAAGATAATGTCACCATGCAAATCGATACGGTTCTTTATATGCAGGTGACAGATCCAAAATTTTACATGTATGGGGTTGAAAACCCGATGCGGGCGATTGAAAATTTAACAGCAACAACCCTGAGAAATATCATCGGGGATTTGGAGCTTGATCAAACCTTAACCTCACGGGATACCATTAATTCAAAAATGCGCGTGATTCTAGATGAAGCAACGGATCCATGGGGAATAAAAATCAATCGTGTTGAGTTAAAAAACATTATGCCCCCCCAGGCGATTCAAAATGCCATGGAACGGCAAATGAAGGCCGAACGTGAGCGACGCGAAAAAATTCTTCAAGCTGAAGGTGAGAAAGCCAGTGCTATATTGGTCGCTGAAGGTCAAAAATCCGCTGCCATTCTAGAGGCTGAAGGCTTAAAAGCAGCGGCGATTCTTAATGCAGAAGCAGATCGGGAAGCTCAAATTAGGCGAGCGGAAGGTGAAGCAGAAGCGATTATCAAAGTTCAAAGTGCGACGGCAAAAGGAGTGAAAATGCTTAATGAAGCAAATCCAGCTCAAGCGGTCATTGCTCTTCGAAGCTTAAGTTCTCTTGAAAAAGTTGCAGACGGCAAAGCAACTAAGATTATCATTCCTTCTGAAATTCAAGGCCTAGCAAGTCTTGCCATGTCTTTAAAAGAAGTGATGAGTGATCCCGATTCACTGACTGTTTAAATTAATTTAATAGAGTAAAAATTCACTGTTAATGCCATGCATTTTCGGTGAATTTTTTAGTAAATTTATAAAAAGGACGGATATCATTGAAAACAATTGACAATAAGACATTAGTTAAACGCTTTATTCCCTATTACTCAAAATACAAAAAAACGCTAGCCCTAGACCTCTTTTGTGCCATGCTGACAACTCTTTGTGATTTGGCACTTCCCTTAATCGTCAGATATATTACCAATACAGCCATTGATGATGCTGTTTTATTAACCTTAGGAACAATTTTTAAACTTGGCGGTCTTTATTTTATTTTACGCATCATCGATGGTGTGGCCAATTATTATATGGCTAATATTGGCCATGTGATGGGTGCGCGAATCGAAACGGATATGAGGCGAGACCTCTTTAATCACCTTCAAAAGCTTTCTTACTCATTCTATTCGGACACAAAGGTTGGCCAGTTAATGTCTCGCATTACGACTGATTTATTTGATGTGACGGAATTTGCCCATCATTGCCCAGAAGAGTTTTTTATTGCTGGCATCAAAATTAGTATTTCTTTTGTAATTCTTGGAAATATTAATATCTACCTAACCTTGATAATCTTTTCAGCCCTACCGATTATGTTCTTTTCAACTTCTTATTTTAGGAAACGGATGCGAAAAGCATTTAAACGGGCCCGGGTACAGACCGGTGAGATCAATGCTCAAGTTGAAGATAATCTACTAGGCATTCGTGTCGTCAAATCTTTTGCCAATGAAAACATTGAAGAAATAAAATTTGACGAGGGTAATACTAAGTTTCTTGATATCAAAAAGGATACCTATCGTTATATGGCCGGTTTCCAGACGACAACGCGCTTATTCGACGGACTCATGTACCTCTTAGTGATCATCTTTGGTGGTATTTTTATGATTCGTGGGGCCATCAATGCCGGTGATTACGTGGCCTATCTCATGTACGTGACAACCCTATTGACTTCGATTCGTCGGATCGTTGAATTTGCTGAGCAGTTTCAGCGTGGGATGACAGGCTTTGAACGCTTCTTAGAAGTAATTGACGAGCCAACAGAATATGAAAATCAAAGAAATGAAAAAGAATTAGTAAATGTAATTGGGGATATTCGTTTTGAAAACGTTGGTTTCCAATATCATGATGGAAAAGATGAGGTTTTATCAAATATTAATATCCATGTCAAGCCAGGGCAAAACATTGCCATTGTTGGTCCATCGGGAGGTGGAAAAACAACCCTATGTCACTTGATCCCGCGCTTTTATAATGTCTCTTCTGGCCGGATCCTAATAGATGATCAGAATATCCAAAATCTCACTCTCCATTCTCTTCGTTCGCAAATAGGGGTGGTACAGCAGGATGTTTACTTGTTTTCAGGTAGTATCCTTGAAAATATTATCTACGGGGATATTGAAGCCAGTCGTGAAGCTGCGATTAGGGCGGCTAAACACGCTGGTGCTCATGAATTTATTGAAAGATTACCCCAAGGCTATGACACCTATGTGGGAGAACGTGGCATTAAATTATCAGGTGGTCAAAAACAAAGAATTAGTATTGCCCGGGTTTTTCTAAAAGATCCTCCGATTTTAATTTTAGATGAAGCGACCTCAGCCCTCGATAATGAAAGTGAACGCGTGGTTCAAGAATCACTTAAAGAACTAACCAAGGGGCGATCGACCTTTACCATTGCCCATCGCCTAACGACAATCAAAAATGCCGATATGATTTTAGTATTGACTGAAAAAGGGATTGTTGAGCAAGGCTCTCATCAAGCCCTCCTTGAAGACGAAGGTGTTTATTTTGATCTTTATCAGATGTATCGGGAGCTTGATGAACTAGATAAAGAATACCAAATTTAAAAGCACGATAAAGGAGAAATATGGAAGCTAAGATCAGAATGATCAAAAATATGATTGATCGCAATCGACAAGCTGCCCTTGTTAAAAGCGAAGAATTTAAAGAAGTAGAAGGATTGCATCACAGTCTCGACACTTATGAAGCGACACCTTTAATCGCACTTAAAAAGGCAGCCTTGCAATTGGGGGTGAAAAATATTTATGTTAAGGACGAATCAAAACGATTTGGCCTTAATTCCTTTAAGGGACTAGGGGCGATTTATGCTATATCTAAAATCATGAAAAAGCACAAAAATGGACAAAAGCCCATTTTTGTAACAGCGACTGATGGAAATCACGGTAAAGCAGTGGCGTGGGCAGCCAATCGATATGACTGTCGTGCCTTTGTCTTTATGCCACAAGGATCAAAAGAGTGTCGCATTGAGGCGATAGAGGCAATTGGCAATGTAAAAGTAGAGGTGACTGATTGTGGCTATGACGATACGGTCCGTCTTGCCAGTGACTATGCTAAGGACAAGGGGTATTATTTGCTTCAGGACACGTCCTTAGAGAACTACACAAAGATCCCTAATGATATCAGTCTTGGTTATGCGACCATGGTTTCAGAGGCCTTGTCACAGATGAAGGGGGAAAATCCGACTCATGTTTTTCTCCAAGCTGGTGTGGGCTCGATGGCAGGTGGTGTTTTAAACTATTTAAATTATTATTATAAAAAAGACCGACCATTTGTGTCAGTCATGGAAGCAATGTCGGCTCCTTGTATTTATGAGTCAATCAAAAATGATCAGCTGACAGCCATAGACGATAATAAGCAGACCATTATGGCTGGCCTTGATTGTAAGGAAGTTAATTTCCTGATGTTTCCTCTTTTTAAAAATAGTGTAAAGGCCTTTTTCTCTTGTCCAGATTGGGTGACAAAAATAGGTATGACGAAGTTGGCTTTTCCACAACAGGGAGACTTGGCAATTGAGTCTGGTGAATCGGGGGCAGTCGGATTTGGTTTATTGAATTCCTTAATGACATTAGAAAACTACCGAGCTTACCGTGAGTATTTAAAACTAGATGATCAATCCGTTATTCTTTTATTTAGTACAGAAGGCTACACTGATCAAGAAAATTGTCAAAAAATACTAAAAGGACTGGTTTAAACCGGTCCTTTTAGTATTTTAAACTACCAATGTACTTAATGAACAAAAAGTCATTATTTATGGTAATTCATTTTACCCTGTTCGTAGCCATCTAAATCAAGAACAATCGTTTGTAAGCCTATTTTTTTTAGATCGAAAAGAAGTTGGTTACGATGTTTTAAGATAAGATTAAAATCTTCAAGGGAGCATTCAATTCTAGCTAGATCATCGACTAGCCGGAGGCGATATTGCTTGAGACCCAGAGCCTTTAGAATTTCTTCTCCGGCTTCGACTAAGGATAAAGATTCTTTTGTAATCCTAGTATTAGTTGGGATCCGGCTTGCTAAACAGGCCATTGCTGGTTTTTGAGCTGTTTTTAATCCATAATAGCGAGAAAGATTGCGAATTTCCTTTTTTGTAAGCTCGGCCTCTTTAAATGGACTGAGAATTTCTAACTCAGACAAGGCCTTAAGACCCGGCCGATAATCGAAATGGTCATCGACATTAGTCCCATCTAAGATAATCGAAAACCCTCGTTCGCGGGCAATTTTTTTTATGAGTTGAAAGATATGTTTCTTACAATAATAACAGCGATCCACTGTATTATCAACAAAACCCTTTAGTAAAAAAATATCTATTTCAAGAATAAGGGGGGTAATATTCATTTGACGTGCTAATCCTAAGACTTGAAGCCGCTCAGATTCTGGCATCATGGCTCCTTTTACTGTTATTGGAAGTACGTTTTTCTTAAGGATATCAACTGAAATTTTAAGAAGTAAACTACTGTCAACACCGCCTGAAAAAGCAATGGCTACTTTTTTTTGAGCGGCGATTATTTCTTTTACGTGTGATAGTTTTTGCTTTAATTCTTGAGAAAGATGAAATTGCTTATCCATAGGCACCTCTTATCAAAGTATTTTTTATTATCTTTATTATAACACCTTAAAAGTCTTTTATAGTCCTTATCGTTCTGGTATAATAAATTTTAAAGAAATAATGGAAGGTCTGATTGTAAGGCTGTAAATGAAGGAGATCGATAATGATTAATCGTCGTAAAGTATTATCATTAGTGGCTGGAATTGTTTTATTAGTCATTATAGTTAGTTTATTATTTTTTTTCAACAATATGTTTAGTAGTGGAAAGGATGATAACTATATAGTCCGAGGGGTCGATTTATCAGCCTATCAAGGCAATGTTAGTTGGGAAGTTTTAGCGGACCAAAAGATTGATTTTGCCTTTATCAAGGCGACAGAAGGATCTGATTACACGGATAGTCAGTTTGAAAAAAACTGGAAAGAGAGCCAAAAGACAAAACTTAAAGTCGGGGCCTATCTTTTTTTAAACTTTGATGCAAGTGGAAAAAAACAGGCAGACCATTTTATTCAAACGGTAAAACTAAGTAAAAAAAACCTACCCCCAGTTGTTGACTTAGAGCTTTATGGGAAATATGAAGAAGAGATACCGAGTAAGGATGATGCTCGGAAAATTTTAAATGAAATACTCAATAGGCTTGAAGATCATTATCAGATAAAGCCGATTATTTATACAACGCAACGGGTCTTTAATCTCTATCTCGGAAATGATTATCAGGATTACAAAATCTGGATCGTTGACTTAGATAATAGTTGGCCTAAGACATTGGCAAATGGAGAAGAATTTACCTTTTGGCAATACAGTCATCGGGGGATGCTCAATGGTTATGATGGTGATGAAAACTTTATTGATATGAACCTCTACAACGGCAATTATCAAGCATTTTTAAAAGAATTTTTCTAAGCTGATAAGTACATAAAAAAGAAGCTGTTTAAACAGCTTCTTTTGAATTGATTTAGAGGGTACCTTTCCATAAGCCATGAATATTGCAATATTCATAAGCAGCGATAACCTTATCATCAGCGGTTAAGGCGAATTCAACACTTGGTGGACCATCAACGGTTAAACATTTTCGTTGAATGCCTTCTTCTGTATGAAGTAGAATCCACTCAATATAATGTTCTTTTAACATGGGGTGTAGTGTCGTTCCGACAACGACGTTGACCGAATTACCGTCAACAGTGATAACGGGTACATGTTTTTCGGTCGTTTTATCAGCGGTATGAACTTCCACTTCGGTCATATCTTCACCACAACAGACCATATTAACACCAGAATCATGAATCATACTAACAAAGTTGCCACAAGCTTTACAAACATAAAATTTAGGTTCTTTACACATATTAGACCTCCTAAGTCAATTTTCTTGATTATATAATATATTCCCCAAAAACAACAGTTTAAACTTAAATTTTTGACTTTATTCAGTAATTTAAGAAATAGAGTGCTTTTTAAATAAAAAGGATATTTTTATAGCATAATCGTTATAGAAGTTTAGAAAGAGGTGGAAAATGGAAAAACAATGGATTATATGGGCACGCGAATTGCAATCAATCTCTCAGTCGGGCTTGACCTATTGCAAAAATGATTTTGATTTGGAACGGTATCGTGAAATTGAGCAACTTTCTCGGGAAATTATTGAAAAACACACTGATATCCCCCATGAGGTTATAAAAGATTATTATCGGGAAGAAATAGGTTATCTGACACCAAAGGTTGATGTGCGCGGAGGGGTGATTATTGATAATCGTATCTTACTCGTCCGCGAGAAAATTGATGGTCGCTGGGCATTACCAGGAGGGTGGGCTGATGTTAATCGAACGCCAAAGGAAAATATTATCAAAGAATCTTATGAGGAAGCCGGGATCTTGGTTGATCCTCATAAATTAGTTGCTGTTCTTGATCGAAGCAAATGGGTTACGTCACCGAGCCCCTATACTATTTATAAAATCTTAATACTTTGTGAACTGGTAGAAGGTGAATTTAAAGAAAATAGTGAAACGATAGAGAGTGGTTTTTTTGCGATGGATAAATTACCACCCCTTTCAAAAGGACGAATTACTAAAGAGCAACTTGAATTATTTTTTCAAGCCTATCACAATCCCGATTATGCACCTTTATATGATTAAATCTTCAGCTTTTTACATCGAAGTTAGTAAAAAGCTGAAAGGGACTATAATTGATAAATAATCTGAACATTTGAGCAGTCAACTGGAGTTGTCACTAACCGAGCAGCACCGTTGTAACCAGCATTAATAAGTCCTACTTCAAAGCCATCCACGATGGGTAGTGCGCCTTTTATCATCTTAGCTTCTTCGGTAGCAGGATAAAAATTTGCGATTCCACTAGGCTCAAACTTTGCATAAACCCTTAAGATTGTTTCGCCGGTGGCACTAGTGAAGGAATAAAAACCCGCTTGGTCGGTAGGTGTATAAAAATCATAGGGAAGGACGTCTTCATAAGGGGTTGTGACACCGACGCCAGGTTTAGCCTTAGATAAAGGAGAGACAGGTGTTTTTAAGTTGATCGAGACCGTATTCCCATCTTGGAAATAGGTGATGGGAAAAAAACCTTCTTCAATCAAATAAAAAGTATCGTCAGCAACACCCTCTTTTTTACCGTAAGCATAATATTCAACTTCGCCACTGGTATTGGTAAATCCAAAGACACCTAATAAGACTGGAGCAAGGTTTGCTTCGGGATTATTAGGATCAGGGTTTGTAACATTTAAAATCGAAACGAGAGTAAAGACATCAGGAACGCTGGCATTACTCGGGACAGTCATTAAAGTGAGGTAACTTTCCTGATCATTTTTAATTAAATTACATCCAGATAAGGGGAAGATACATAGTAAAATGCCAATAAAAAATGATAAAATTCTTTTAAACATGGGTTCTCCTCAAACAAGTATGCACCTATCATAACTCAAATTATAGATGACTTCAATCAAACTTTCGTCACAATTACAACAAAAATACGAATTTTTCGTGATAAATTGTAATTTTTTATTCGAATGATTGATAATATACAAAAAACTAAAAAATAGAAGATTAACAAGATGGTAAAAATCTAACGATTACTTAAGGAGTATTGGATTGAAAAATAAAAAACCACTCATTGGTGTTTTGCCATTGTACGATGGTTATCGCCAAAATATTTGGATGTACCCTGGTTATACTGATGCTATTGTGGCAGTAGGAGGAATTCCACTGGTACTAACCTTATTAGATCATCAAGAAGATATTGATGAGTTAGCAGACCAGCTCGATGGTTTTCTTTTTACTGGAGGACAGGATATTCATCCTGAAGAATACGGGCAAAAACCACTTTCTTTTTTAGGAGAATTCTATCCGCCCCGTGATTTTATGGAAAAACAACTTCTTCAAGCAATTATCATTCGTGACAAGCCCGTTTTAGGGATCTGTCGGGGCATGCAATTGATTAATACAGCGTTAGGAGGGACCCTCTTTCAAGATATCTCTAAAGAAATGGAACGTGAGCTAGATCTTCTTCATCGCCAACAGGGACACTATCAATTTCCCGTTCATTCTGTAAGCGTAAAAGAAGATTCTCTTCTTCAAAAGATTGTTAAGGTAAAACAATTAAAGGTCAATAGTATGCACCATCAGGGTGTCTCTCTTCTCTCGCCACGACTCTTAACAAATGCAATTTCTGACGATGGCCTGATCGAAGCAGTAGAGATTCCTGAATTGAGTTTTGGACTGGCTGTTCAATGGCATCCAGAATTTTTATGGCAAGAAAGTGATCAACATCTTAAGTTATTTGAAGCATTGATTGATGCCTCAAGAGCAAACAGTGAAATGATGAAAGGGAGAAAAAAAGTTCAAAGTGAAAATAAATAATGACGATTAAAGAGAAACAACAGAATTTTGTTTAAGAAGGCAAGTACAGGGTATGTTTTTAGTGAGTAAGTTTAAAAATTAAGGAGGATGTAAAATGAGACAAATTATGGGGATACAGATTGGAAATCGCGAAGAGGAAGCATCGAAGGTCCAAGATCTTTTAACAAAAAATGGTTGTATTATTAAAACGCGATTAGGTTTACATGAATCGAGTGAAGAATCGTGCAGCACGATGGGGTTAATTATTCTCGAATTCTTACCTGATAAAGCTGATGAAATTAAAGTGATGGAAAAAGAGTTAGAAGCGCTTAAATCAGTATCAGTTAAGAAGATGGTCTTTTAAGTAAGTTTTGTGAAAAACTTGAAAAAAACGGGCTCTTTTTTAAAGGCTCGTTTTTTTAATGTTCTTAAAAGAGTCATTTTACAAATAAAGCTATTTAGACAAAATTAAAAATTTTTAAATATGGTATAATGGTATTTAAAAAACATCAAAGGAAAATTAAATGAAAGAAAAAAGTTATCACTTTTATGCATCAGTTACCATTCTCTGCTGGTCAATTGCTTACATTTATACTCGGCAGGCGCTAGTCTATTTCTCACCTTTTTCGCTTGGTTTTCTCCGTTATTTGGTTGCGACAATTAGTTTACTGGTGATTGTGCTTATCACTCGTATGAAAGTTCCTCATCACGACGACATAATGATTTTTGTGGCTGCCGGAGCCTTTGGTTTTTTTATCTATATGATTACGTTTAATCAAGGGACGCAAAGTGTTTCGGCATCGACAAGTAGCATTATGATTGCAACAACACCGATTATCACGGCTCTTCTCGGTCGCTTGTTTTTAAAACAAGCGCTTAAAAAGATCCAATGGACCGCTATTGCAATTGAATTTGTGGGAATCTTAATTTTGACTCTTTACAAGGGAGTTTTCTCGATTAATATCGGAATTCTATGGCTATTACTCGCGGCAACGTCACTAAGTTGTTATAATCTGATTCAATCGCGATTAACCAAAACCTATACCGCCCTTGAGACAAGCACCTATAGTATTTTTTTAGGGACCTTGATGCTAGCGATATTTATTCCAACATCACTTGTAGAAGTCACAACAGCTCCGCCCAGTGCTTTTTTCTATCTGATCATCCTTGGCGTTTTCTCGAGTGCGATCGCTTATTTTACATGGTCTAAGGCAATTTATTTAGCCAAAGAGACAGCCTCAGTCAGTAATTATATGTTTCTTACCCCTTTTATCACCACCTTACTTGGATTTTTAATGATCGATGAAATACCAGATATAGGCACTCTTTTTGGCGGTATGGTGATTTTAGCGGGCTTTGCACTTTATAATTTTTCAAGTAAAATAAAATCAGGGAAAATTTAATATTATTTTAATAAGCTTTTATGAACAGAATAATTTAAAATAAGGAGGCAATATGTTTTACTTAGGACAAGCAATTAAAAAATTAGGCTTTGGATTAATGCGTCTTCCGATGATTGACGATGAGATTGATCTTGAGCAAACAAAAGAGATGGTTGACCTCTTTTTAAATGATGGTTTTACCTATTTTGATACTGCTTACGGCTACAATAATGGAAAATCGGAAGCAGTTGCTAAGCTAGCTCTGGTTGATCGTTATCCACGTGAATCTTTTCAATTAGCCAGTAAACTTCCAGCTTGGAATGGTGTTAAGACAGCAGATGAAGCGAAAGCGATGTTTTATACCTCTCTTGAACGAACTGGAGCCGGGTATTTTGATTATTATCTTCTTCATAATTTAGGGGATGAACGAACCGCATATTTTGACCAATTTGGAATCTGGGATTTTTTAGCAGATCAAAAGAAAAAAGGGTTGATTAAACAGCTAGGCTTTTCCTTTCACGACAAGGCAAGGGTCTTAGATGACCTACTGATAAAGCATCCCAATATGGACTTTGTGCAACTGCAAATTAATTATGCTGATTGGAACAGTACAACGATCGAATCGCAAAAATGTTATCAGGTTGCCATGAAGCACAACAAGCCAGTTATCATTATGGAACCGGTAAAAGGTGGCTCACTAGCCAAATTACCGCAAGTGATTGAAAATCAAATGAAAGCCGTAAACCCTGAGGCGTCGATCTCTTCTTGGGCCATTCGATACGCCGTATCGCTCGATAAGGTGATTACCGTTTTGTCAGGGATGTCAAATCTTGAGCAAATGAATGATAATTTAAAAACGATGAAAAATTTTAAGCCCTTAGATGCAAAGGAAAAACAAGTCATTAAAAAGGTCCAAGAAATTCTCGAGACGACTCCACAGATTCATTGCACTGATTGCAAGTACTGTCTGACAGACTGTCCAGAATCAATTCCCATTTCTAAAATATTTAAAGCGATGAATAATTACTTAATATTTGATAATTTAAAAGGTGCCAACAGGAATTATTCTTTTGCAACGCGGGGAAAAAGCCAGGCCTCTGCCTGTATTGCCTGTGGAAATTGTGAAGCGGTTTGCCCACAACATATCGAGATTATCAAGGAATTAAAAAGAGCCGTCGCTCTATTTGAAAAATAAATTAAGCTAATAATGGAGATGAGATGATTATTGCAGCTATTAAAGTCCAAATTTATGTTCCGTGGGTCCATTCTCTTAAAGAAAAACGCTCGATTACTAAGAGTTTGATTGCCAAGACTAGGCAAAAGTTCAATGTCTCAATCGCTGAAATAGATGAACACGATCGTCACCAGCACATTGTTCTGGGGATTGTTTGTGTGTCAAACGAACAAAAAATGGCTGATCGCTTGTCTAATCAGGTTTTAAATTATATCGATCAAACGACAGAAGGAACAATTATTAAAGAGGAACGCGAATTCCGTTAAGAAAATACTTAAGTGTCGCCAAATGAGGCTTATATTTTTGATTAGTAAGAGGACCTTAAGGGTATACGTTTAACAATACTATAAATGATGGAGGTAAGAAAATGAATGATCTAATACGAGTTGGTGAAAAAGCACCAGATTTTAAACTTCTTGATCAAAATCAAGAAACAGTGGTCCTAAGTGATTTAAGGGGAAAGAAAGTCTTGTTATCATGGCATCCGTTGGCCTT
Source organism: uncultured Lachnospiraceae bacterium (assembly GCA_964632785.1). Lineage (GTDB taxonomy): Bacteria > Bacillota > Clostridia > Eubacteriales > Eubacteriaceae > Acetobacterium. The sequence goes on from CAZWEU010000005.1 coordinate 21,857, forward strand.
TACTTCAGTTTGTACCGACCAGATGCGGTCTTTAGAACGTGAGATGGAAAGATTTATAAATAAAAACTGTCTTCCACTCGGACTTAGTGTCGATCCTACTCCAAGTAAGAGTGTTTGGGCAAAAGCGATTAGTTTAAAGCGATTAAAGGTTCTTTCTGATTTTAATCCGCTGGGCAAGGTTGCTAAAGCCTATGGTATTTTTAGTGATGAGCATGGGGCCTCTAAACGGATTAATATTCTCATTGATGAAGAGGGAAGAGTGATCTGGGTTAAGAAGTATGAAATAAAAAAGCTCCCAGATATTGAGGAAGTATTAGTGCAACTTGATTAATATGATATTTAAAAATGATTTAAAAGAAGGGATATGAATGATGATTAAAGAGGCTTTTTTTCTGGGGACTAAAAAAAGAAGGCGTTATTTTGAAGGCTGGTACTTTAAATGCATTAGCGCAGACCGTCAACACGCCATTGCCTTTATTCCCGGGATGTCAATCGACCGCAAGGGGAATAAACATAGTTTTGTTCAAATTATTAATGCGACATCTGGAAAAACGTGGTATCATTCTTTTGCCTTTTCAGAATTCCAAGCTAAAACAAAGGAATTCAAGGTTAATATTGGAGAGAATGTTTTTGGTTCTAAGGGACTAAAAGTTAATATTCCATCTGATTCAGGTGGGGTAGAAGGTGAATTAACTTTTTTTGATATCAAATTATTTCCATCAGGGAAAAAAAATCCTGGTATTATGGGACCATACACGGATATACCTTTGATGGAATGCTATCATGCCATCATTCATCTTGCTCATAAAATTAGTGGAAAAATTGAATTGGATGGCGAAGTCCTTGATTTTGACGGCGGTGTAGGTTACATCGAAAAAGATTATGGGCGGTCTTTTCCTGAAAGTTATGTCTGGATACAAGGAGGACATTTTGATGAAAATGATGCTTGTTTTGTGTTTTCTAGAGCTAAAATTCCATTTTTAGGTAGCCATTTTACAGGTTTTTTTGCATACTTTACCGATTTTAAAGGTCTAACCCATCGTTTTGCGACCTACAATCGGTCAAAAGTTGTTCAATGGGAAGTCGATAAAGAAAAAGGTTATTGTTCAGGTAAACTTAAAAACGCAGACGTGACCCTCGAATTCAAAGCCCGAATGGATGGTGGTGGAAGACTTCGAGCCCCAGTAGACGGAAAAATGGAGCGCGAAATTATTGAAAGTATTCGAGCTGACGTCTACTTACGTTTGAAAAGTTCTGATGGACAAGTCCTATTTGAAGGAAATAGCGATCAGGCAGGAATGGAAATATCATTATAAGCCCCTAAGGAAGAAAAAGGGTGAATCGGCCCGCTTCACAGCTAATTTATAGACACCAAGAAAATCAGGGAGTTTTCTCGCAGTAATGAATGCACTCTTTGAATCTTTTTATAAAGACATTGAGTCAAAGGAAAAACTCACTGCCTTGGCTTGTTGCCAGATCAAGTATCTACTGTAAATTCGACGGATTATGCTTTTGATTTTACCAAATTTGAAAGAGTCTTAGAAACCAACTGCTTTAACCATATCTTACATACCAGGCAATTAAATAGAGATTTAAGTTTTGGCTTTTCCTTTTGTTCTATGGTAGTATAGTATTTATTAGGAGTGACAAATGAACCCTATAAGCTTTAGTGAATTTCAGGTGATTCCTTCCATACGAAGGTTGAACGATTTAGGAGTTGCTTTAAATTCTAATGTCCAGATAATTTTATTGACGGAAGCCCATATTGCAAATCTACAAGAATTAGTCCGATTAGTCCATGACAAAGGTAAAAAAGCTTTGGTTAATTTAGAACTTTTAGGTGGTTTTGGAAAAGATCATGTGGGTATGAAATTGTTAAAAAATTATTATCGTGTCGATGGTGTGATGTCAACAGATAGTAGTAAACTTGGTATGGCAAAGCAGACGGGACTTTTTACCATCCAACGGTTTTTTCTTCCGGATTCGCGATCTTTTGACACCGCTCTGAAAATTATGGAGTCATCAAAAATAGATGCCGTTGAATTACTACCTGCTCTGGTCGCTATAAATTTAGCAGATCAATTAAAAGAAGTGGGGAAATTACCACTACTCGCAGGCGGTTTCGTGCGTGATCAAGAGACGGTAGAGCAAATAAAAAACACTGGTTTTATTGGCCTAACAGCGAGCAATAAGTCTTTATGGTAAAACAAAATAGCAAAAATGCCGGATGGTTATCGTGTGAGTACTGCTTAATGAATGTGGCATATAGTCGCTCTTATTAAGCAGGGCTTTTTTATTAGCTAGAAAATTGCAAAAATTTAAGAACGGGAGGATTTAAAATGGGCAAGTATTTATTAGGGATTGATAATGGTGGGACCATGATTAAAGCAGCACTTTATGATTTAAAGGGAAATGAAATCGCTATTTCAAGTTCCAAGACAGCTATGTATCAGCCAAAACCAGGCTTTACCGAGCGTGACATTGAAGAGATGTGGCAAGCCAATGTTAAAGCAATCAAGGGGGTAATTGAAAAGGCTAATATTAAAGGTGAAGAGATTATTGGACTGGCTGCCACCGGTCATGGAAATGGTTTGTATTTAGTTAAAGAAGATGGTAGCCAAGCTTATAATGGGATGATTTCAACAGATGTTCGCGGAAAAGAATATGTGATTGAGTGGTTAGAGGATGGTACCTTTGAAAAGATTCTACCAAAAACGATGCAAAGTGTATGGGCAGGTCAACCCACAACTCTTTTAAGATGGTTTATGGATTATAAGCCTGAAGTGCTCGATGAAACAAAGTGGATTTTCATGTGTAAAGATTATATCCGTTTCCGCTTAACCGGTGAAGCCTATGGTGAAATCGCTGACATGTCAGGTTCAAGCTTAATGAATGTACGGGATGTAAAATATGATAAAGATCTTTTAAAAGATATGGGGTTAGAGAGTATCTATGACAAATTACCACCATTAAAGTACTCAGGAGAGGTTTGTGGCAGCATAACTAAAGAAGTAGCTGAATTAACTGGCCTTAAAGAAGGAACGCCAGTTGCCGGAGGCTGTATGGATATCCATGCATCGGCTATGGCTGTTGGTATTACAGATGAAGAAAAAATGTGTGTTGTTGCTGGAACCTGGAGTATCAACGAGTATATTAGCAAGAAACCAGTTGTTGATAAAGATCTCTTTATGACCTCCATTTACACCATTCCCGGCTATTGGATGATCTTAGAAGGCAGCCCGACATCTGCTAGCAACTTGGAATGGTTTTTAACAGAAATTCTCCGAGATGTGGACTTGAAAAATCAAGATATTTATGATTATTCCAATAATTGTGTTAATTGTGCTTCGGAAGAAGATTGTGGCATCGTCTTTTTGCCATTCCTTTATGCCAGTAATGTTAATATTAATGCGAAGTCTTGTTTTATTGGGCTTAATAGCTACCATAATCGCGATAATATGCTAAGAGCGGTCTACGAAGGTATTGTGTTTAGTCATAAATACCATATTGAAAAACTGTTAAAATACCGAGATCTACCAAAAAGTATTCGTATTGCCGGTGGGGTTGCAAAGTCGCCTGTTTGGGTGCAGATATTTGCAGATGTTTTGCAAATTCCCATTGAAGTGACCGAATGTACTGAACTTGGGGCGCTAGGAGCAGCTATTTGTGCAGGAGTTGGTGCTAAGGTATTTGATGACTTTAAGGAAGTATCCGACGCCATGGTTAAAATAGCCTTTACGGCTGAGCCGAATCCGGACAAGTTTGATTTATATGAAAAGAAGTATGCCCGCTACATTAAAGTTATCAATGCACTTGATAGCATCTGGGACGAATACTAGGATTCATGATAAATAAGGACGCAGATAGCGTCCTTGTTTATCAACGAATCAGATAAAAATAAAACTAAAAAAGAGGAGAAAATGGATTTAAAGTTAAAGGGAAAAAATGCTATTATCACTGGTGGGTCAAGAGGGGTTGGGCGAGCGATTGCCTTAGGACTAGCAAAAGAAGGTGTCAATTTAGTTGTAAGTGGTCGAAGTCTTTCAAAAGAATTGCTAGAAGTTGTTGAAGAAATTAAAGAACTAGGGGTAAAGATCTTTCCAGTTGCAGCTTCAATGGAAAACAAAGAAGATGTTTTAAGTATGATGAAAGAAGCGGAAGAACTTTTGGGAAACTTGGATATCCTAGTCAATAATGCAGGCATTTGGCTGACCGGATTTATCGAAGATATACCATTAAAAGATTGGGAAGAAACCATGGATGTCAATTTGACAGCACCATTTCTCACCTCCCAATACTTTGCAAAAGTTAATTTGACAAAAAAACGATCTGGCAAAATTATCAATATTAATTCTCAGGCTGCTTTTAATGGATCGACCACCGGCCATGCTCACTATGCTGCGAGTAAGGCTGGGATGGTTGCCTTAACGGTTTCCATAGCAAGAGAGCTTTCATCAAAGGGAATTACTGTTAATGGTATTGCCCTAGGGGTGGTCGAAACGGATATGATTCGCGATGAAATTAAAAATAGGCCAGGCTATTATGAAAGTCGTCTACCCATTGGCCGGCTAGCCCAGCCTGAAGATATTGCTAACATCGTTGTTTTTATGGCTTCTGAACCGGCTTCATACTTAACCGGTACCACCATTGATGCAACAGGGGGCATGTTGATGCGCTAGTTCTAAAAGAAAGGAAAACATATGATTCACTATGATATCATCATTATTGGGGGTGGCATTACTGGGACGGCAATTGCCCGTGAGCTGTCGAAATATAAATTAAAAATTGCGCTTTTAGAAAGGGGAACAGATATTGGGATTGGCACGACCAAGGGAAATGGTGGTGTGGTTCACCCGGGCTATGATCCTATACCGGGTAGTTTGAAGGCAAAAATTAATGTTTCGGGGGCTAATGCTTATCCGAGACTGGCTAAAGAACTTAACTTTGGAATGATTAATCCGGGTACATTTGTGATCGCCTTTGACAAAAAGGATCATCAGGTTCTTAAGCAGAAACTTGACTATGGGATCAAAAACAAGGTAAAGGGTCTAGCGATTATTGATTCAAAACAGATGCGAAATCGCGAACCAAAGCTATCAAGCAAAGCAAGTCATGCTCTTTATGCCCCGACTACGACAGTCGTTGATCCTTATGAAGTGGCTTTGGCCTTTGCTGAAAATGCGAAGGAAAATGGCGTGCAGATACTAACAAACCAGGAGGTAGTCGCCATTGATAATCTAGAAAAAGGATTTCTTATCACCACACCAAATAATCAATATCGTTGCGATTATGTGGTTAATGCTGCTGGGAATCATGCTGATGAGCTGGCAAAATTAGTTGGAATTGAAGAGTATAAAATGAAGCCCAGGCATGGTGATCTTTTGGTCTTTGATAAAGATATGAAAGATAAACCTAAAACCGTGATGTTTCCTTGTCCTGGTCCAGATAGCAAGGGAATTGCTTGTATCCCTACCGTTCATGGTAATACACTTGTAGGTTCCACCGCAACGATTCGTGATGACAAGGATGCCGTTTGTAATTATCAAGCGGGCATTGATGAATTAATTGAAGGTATTCATCGAACGTTACCGGATTTAGATATTGGGAAAGTAATTAGAACCTTTGCCGGTTTGCGCCCGGTTGTACTAGATAATGATAACGATTTTTATATTGCCGAATCACAGATCGTTAAAGGATTTATTCATGTGGCTGGCATTCAATCTCCGGGCATTGCTTCGGCCCCAGCTATTGCTGAGTATGTCAGAGACCTTCTTGACAATGCTGGATTAGTGATTGAAGAAAATTCAAACTATAATCCCTATCGGAAGAGAAAAATTATTTTTAGTCAATTGTCTCTACACGAACAAGACGCACTGATCCAAAAAGAACAGGCTTATGGTCGCCTTGTTTGCCGCTGCGAAACGGTCACAGAAGGTGAGATCATCGAGGCAATCCACGGGCTTATTCCAGCTAGAACCTTAGATGCAATTAAGCGTCGTACTCGGGCCGGTATGGGACGTTGTCAAAGCGGATTTTGTCAATACAAATTAATTGATATTTTAGCAAGAGAACTTGATTTAAAAACTGAAGATATTTGCTTAGAGGATTGTGGATCACATCTCTTAAGGGGTCTTGTTAAAGGGGGAAGCCAAGGATGAAAGAACTAAACTATGATGTTGTCGTCATCGGAGGCGGACCAGCTGGCATGTCAGCTGCTCTTAAGGCAAAAGAAAAAGGTGCAAGTGTTGCCATTATTGAAAGAAATGAAGAGTTAGGTGGAATTCTTAATCAATGCATCCATTCTGGATTTGGTTTACAATACTTTAAAGAAGAGTTAACTGGGCCTGAATATGCCGAATTATTTATCAATAAGGTGACAAAGGCGGATATTGACGTTTACCTAAATACCATGGTTATTGATCTATCTAAAGACCGTCATATTACAGCGATCCAAGAAGAGGGAATGCTTAGTCTTGATGCTGGTGCGGTCATACTCTCAATGGGTTGTCGAGAACGAACGAGAGGGGCTATTAAGATTCCAGGATCTCGACCTTCTGGCGTCTTGACTGCGGGGCTCGCTCAACGTTATGTGAATATTGAGAATGCCAAGCCGGGGGAACGAATTGTTATTTTAGGGTCTGGCGATATCGGACTCATTATGGCAAGACGCCTAAGCCTAGAAGGCATGATGGTTTTAGGTGTGTATGAATTGATGCCTTATGCTAATGGCCTTTACAGAAACATCAAAAATTGCTTGGATGATTTTGATATTCCGCTTCATTTATCAACGACGGTTATTAATATCATTGGACACCCGCATTTAGAAGCCGTTGAAGTTGCGGAGGTTGATGAAGATTTTGAGGTGATCCAAGGGACAGAGCAAATCATAGCTTGTGACACCCTTCTCTTATCGATTGGCCTCATTCCTGAAAATGAATTGTCTGAAAAAGCAGATGTTACTCTAAATCCCGTTACAAATGGGCCTTTTGTTAATGAAAAACTAGAAACGACGACTTCTGGTATTTTTGCCTGCGGAAACGTCCTTCATGTCCATGATATTGTTGACAATGTCAGCCTTGAATCCGAAGTAGCTGGGATTAATGCTGCTGATTATGCCTTAAATGATCAAGCTAAGATGGTTGAAAAGCATCATTTGAGTATTAAATTGAAAGCTGGTAAAAATGTTACTTATACGGTGCCATCCCAATTGATGCTAGGAGATGATCTTGAAAAAACGATTAGCTTTCGGGTAAATAAACCTCTTGAGAATGCTCAACTTGTGGTAAAATCGGGTAGCGAAATTATTTATCAAGGAAAGATAAAAGCGTTTAAACCTAGTGTAATGGAAGAGATAAAAATCAAAGACCAAGTCTTAAAAGATTACTCTAGAGAAATCACCTTAGCCATTGAGGAGGTAAAAGATGACTAAAGATGAGATAAAGTTTTTTGACCTTTGCTGCACCACCTGTCCTTCGGAATGTCAATTAAGGGTTAAAGTGCAAGGAGATAAAGTATTAAATATCGAGGGAAACATTTGTAAACGTGGTATTACCTTTGCCCAAAAAGAAATAACAAGGCCAGAGCGGACCTTAACTACGACGATTAGAGTGAAAATTAATGGTCTTTCATCGCTCTTACCGGTTAAAACATCTGGCCCGATCCCTAAAAAAAAGATGATGCTTGCCATGAAAAAAATTAGAGAAATTGAAATTAATCAACCTTATCAAATGGGGGAGGTACTGATTAAAAACATTTGTGAAACAGGTGTTGATGTATTAGCATGCCGTAGTTCCAAGGAGGATACTTATGCGTGTTAATCTAAAGGAAATTTTAAAAGAAGCTAATGCAAGGGGGTTTGGAATAGGCGCCTTTAACACCCCCAATCTTGAGAGCGTTCAAGCAGTGATTGGGGCTGCAGAAATCTTAAATTATCCGGTGATCATTATGCATGCTCAAATTCATGAGGACGTTATTCCGCTTAATACTATTGGTCCAATTATGATTCAAATGGCTAAAGAAGCAAAGGTTCCAGTTTGTGTCCATCTTGATCATGGTGAAGACTTGGGCTATTTACTACGAGCGATGAAGATGGGATTTACTTCGGTCATGTACGATGGCTCTAAACTATCTTATGAGGAAAACCAGTCTAACACCAAAGAAATTGTTCGGGTCGCCCATTATTTGGGTATATCAGTTGAAGCAGAACTAGGGCGAGTCTTTCGACCCGAAGGAGGGAGAGAGGAAGATCCAAAAGAAGCAGTGCTTACGCCAGAAGAATGCTATACAGATCCTTTACTTGCTGTTGATTTTGTTAAAAATACAGGTGTTGACGCCTTAGCCATTGCTTTTGGAACAGCTCATGGCATTTATGACGCTGAACCCTGCCTTGATTTTGAACGCATAAAAGAGATCCATCATTTAATTGATATTCCACTCGTTATGCACGGGGGGTCAGGGGTCAGCGATGCTGATTTCAAAAAAGCCATTGAAGCAGGGATTTCTAAAATAAATTATTTTACTTATATGTCTTTAGCTGGTGGCCAAGCGATACAGAGTTATCTCAAAAAATATCCGGATAAAAATTTACGCTTTGATGAAATGCTTAAAATTGGTCAAAATGGCATGTTAGCAGATGTCAAGCGCGCCATGGAAATTTTTACAAACACAAAAAAATAACTAAAAACGTAATCGATGAGGAGTTAATCATGGTAAAGGAAAAAAAGAAGGGACCATCTATTGATGAATGGTTAAAAGAGGCAAAAAAAGATTTAATCTCTTTAGAAGAAGGCATGTATTTGGTTCATAACGGGGTCGTTCGACAAAGTCCAAAGAAAAAAGTGCGACAAGGGATTGATGATGGCTCTCAGGTTAAGGGGATGGTTTTTTCTTATGACCGGGTAAAAGTCGAGAAGGCCATTGAAGAAACTAAAAAAATGCCTGGAATCTTTCATGTTCGCACATGGCTCAATGAAGGTGACTTAGAAGTTGGAGATGATATTATGTTTATCTTAATTGGTGGGGATATCAGGCCTCACGTCATCGATGGGCTACAATTTTTGGTAGAGGAAATAAAAAGTAAATGCGTTACTGAAATTGAAAAAAAATAATTATTCAAATCGTTTATTTCTAAAAGTTAGGTTGTTTATAGCATCTAACTTTTTTAGTGGAAATACTTGACAAATTAAATAGATTGCGATAAAGTAGTTCTAAGTAGAACTACTACTTTAGAAAATGCTAAAAAGGAAAAAATGGAAACCATTGAAGAGCTAGTCCAATTTAATTTAACAAGGCATGAGTCAATCATTTATTTATCGCTTTTAACAGAGGGGCCTTTGAATGGCTACGAAGTTGCAAAAACAACGGGTATTGCGAGATCCAACGTCTATTCCTCGTTAGCGTCACTCGTTGAAAAAGGTGGTGCCTACGTTTTAGAAGAAGGGACTGTTCGCTACACACCAGTGTCCCTTGTTGAGTTTTGTGATAATAAAATAAAAAAACTAAAAGTAGCCAAGAAAAACCTATTAATGAATCTTCCATTAAAAAAAGAAGTGGTCGAGGGCTATATCACCATTAAGGGAAAAGAAAATATCTTAAATAAATTAAAGAATATGATTCACGAAGCCCAAAAACGCGTTTATGTCTCGGTATCGGATTCAATTCTAGAGATGATTTTGCCAGATATTAAAGATGCCATTAAACGTGAGATTAAAATGGTCATTATTACAAATAAAAGATCTGTCCCCCAAGGGGCTATCCACTACCGCAGTGGAGAGATTTTAAAGCAAATTCGCTTAATTGTTGATTCCAATAATGTTCTCACAGGGGACCTGCAGGATGGGGAACGTTCGACTTGTCTCTATTCAAAGAAAAAAAATCTGATCGATTTATTTAAAGATGCGATGAAAAATGAAATAAAACTTATCGAATTACGAAAGGAATAATTTATGAAAAAACCATTTGTTAATAAGGAACAAGTAGATAAAATTACAAACGATTACCCTACCCCCTTTCATCTCTATGATGAAGAGGGGATTCGCAAAAACGTCCGAAAATTAATCAAGTCTTTTAGTTGGAATAAAAATTATAAACAGTATTTTGCCGTTAAAGCAACTCCTAATCCTCACATTCTCGAGATTTTAAAAGAGGAGGGGTGTGGGGTTGACTGCTCATCTTACACCGAATTAATGATGGCTGAACGTCTTGGTTTTTCAGGTCAAGAGATTATGTTTACCTCAAATGTCACTCCTAAAGAAGATTTTATCCTAGCTAGAAAATTAAATGCCCTGATCACCTTAGATGATATTAGTCATATCGATTATCTTGAAGAAGTCGCAGGCTTACCCGAAACGATTAGCTTACGCTTTAATCCTGGTGGCAATTTTACCATTAACAATACGATTATGGATAAACCACAAGAAGCTAAGTATGGCTTAACCCGAGAACAGATGACACAAGCCTTTAAAATCTTAATGAAAAAAGGGGTGAAGTATTTTGGCATTCATGCCTTTTTAGCGAGTAATACCATTGCTAATGAATATTACCCAGCCCTAGCACGGATTCTTTTTGAAACAGCAGTCGAACTAAAAGAGGAGACTGGTGCCCAGATAGCCTTTATTAATCTCTCAGGTGGGGTAGGGATTCCCTATTTACCAGAAGAACAGGCGACAGATATAGAAGAAGTGGGACTTGGTGTGAAAAAAGCTTTTGAAGAGATCCTCCTTCCAGCGGGAATGGGTGATATTGATATTTACACGGAGTTGGGGAGGTTCGTTCTAGGACCTTTTGGTCACCTAGTTTCAAGGGTTCTTCATAAGAAAGATACCCATAAACAGTATGTTGGCCTTGATGCTTGTGCTGTTGATTTGATTCGACCGGCCATGTATGGAGCCTATCATTATATTTCAGTGATGGGAAAAGAAAAGGAACCTTTTGATCACACCTATGATGTAACCGGTGGTTTATGTGAAAATAACGATAAGTTTGCCATCGATCGAAGACTTCCTGAAATTGAAATTGGCGATTTATTAGTTATCCATGATACGGGAGCCCATGGTTTTGCAATGGGTTATAATTACAATGGAAAATTGCGCTCAGCTGAAGTGCTTCTAAAAGAAGATGGAAGCACCCAGCTGATTAGACGAGCGGAAACACCTGAGGATTATTTTGCAACCCTCGATTTTTCAAATTGGACAAATAAAGAAAGTGAAAGGAAGTAAAATGGCACATATTAATGAGAATTATTTAAAATTACCAGGGTCTTATCTTTTTTCAGAGATCGCAAAGCGTGTCGAGGCTTATAAGAAGAAGAATCCTAATGCTGATATTATTCGCTTAGGGATTGGGGATGTGACAAAACCGCTCCCCCAAGCTGTTATTGAAAGTCTGCACCAAGCAGTTGACGACATGGCAGAGGCTAAAACTTTTAAAGGCTATGGTCCTGATCAAGGTTATGGATTTTTACTTGAGCGCATTATCGAATGTGACTATCAAAGTCGAGGCATTGAATTTTCTCAAAATGAAGTCTTTATCAGTGATGGTGCTAAAAGTGATACCGCTAATATTCAAGAGATTTTTGGTCTGAACAACAAGGTCGCCGTCACTGACCCGGTTTATCCGGTCTATATCGATAGTAATGTGATGGCTGGCCGAAGTGGAAGTTTTGGCGATGATGGTAAGTGGTCGGATCTGGTTTATATGCCTTGTACCGCTGAAAATCAGTTTGTTCCAGAGCTTCCCAGTGAAAAAGTGGATCTTATCTATCTTTGTTTCCCTAATAATCCAACTGGCACAACGATTAATAAAAAAGAACTAAAAAAATGGGTCGATTATGCCAAAGAAAATAAAGCCATTATTTTATACGACGCTGCCTATGAAGCGTATATTCAAGAAGATGATGTTGCCCGGAGCATCTATGAAATTGAAGGAGCAAAAGAAGTTGCGATTGAATTTAAAAGCTTTTCGAAAAATGCTGGATTTACTGGGACACGTTGTTCTTATACTGTCGTACCAAAAGAGTTAATGGGTCAAAGCCAAACTGGTGATTTAATTTCAATTAATGAACTTTGGAGTCGCCGGCAAAGTACAAAATTTAACGGAACGCCTTATATTATTCAAAAAGGTGCTGAAGCTGTTTATTCAGAGGCAGGTCAACAACAAATCAAAGGGTTGATTGCTTATTATATGGAAAACGCTCGGCTAATTCGCGAAGGGGTTGCTGCCACGGGAATCGAAGTCTTTGGTGGAATTAATGCGCCCTACATCTGGCTTAAAACACCTGAAGGCTTAGATTCTTGGTCTTTCTTTGATAAGTTACTTGCGGAAGCCGGCATTGTCGGCACACCAGGTGCTGGTTTTGGACCAAGTGGTGAAGGCTACTTTAGGCTGACCGCTTTTGGCAGTCGTGAAAACACCAAGACAGCAATTGAACGCTTTACGCAAAAAATAAGAATCTAATTAAAAATTATAAAAAACCGTTATTTTAGACAGAGGATTCATCTCTAAGCTAAAATTACGGTTTTTTTATGCTAGCACTAAGCAAGTCTTGATACACTATTAATAATAAAAATGTCCCTTGAATTCGATAATTGAACAAATAATTTGGAGGTGCAAAATGTTTTTTCTGTTTCTAAGATATAGTGGTTTATTATTAATTGTTACGGCTTTAATTCTGATTATCTTATATTATCAAAGGAGGCGAGGAACAAAAGAGTATAAAGCGGTGGTCGTTTCCGTTAAGAAGAGGATGGTGCAAACTGGAAAACAGGTCTATAGCCACTATACTCCAATGATTGAATACCAAGTTACGGATAAAATGTATCAAAAAGAAGGACCGAGCTCGCAAGCTGTAGGTACATATCAACTGGGACAGAGCCTAATGGTTCAAATCAACCCCAAAACCCCTGAGAAATTCATTATTCCTAGTAAAAATCATGATTCACTTAATATTATCTATATTTTCGGGGCAGGTCTTATGTTGGTGGTCTTAAGCTTTATCAGCTATTAGCGATATCTTAGCAAAGTCAATTATCCTCGTCGCCAAGTCCTTGGGAAAAAGAGGACGAGAACCGGGAAAAGCTCAAGACGTCCCATAATCATTACAATACTTAAGATAAAAGTTGTGAAATCGTTAAAATGAGCATAGTTGCCAGTGGGTCCAATTAAACCCATACCCGGACCGATGTTATTAAAAGTCGCAACAACGGCGCTAAAGGCAGTGATGAAATTAGGAGAGGATAGTGATGTTAGCATTAATACCAAAGCAAACATGCCTATATAGGTTAGTAAATAGAAACTGGTCTGACTTGATAAAAGTGGACTGATCGGCTTACCCTCTAATAAAATTGGTAAACGACGATTGGGGCTAACGTTGCGTCGAATCTCTTGGATCATTGTTTTGATATAAATGGCAATCCGACTGACTTTGATACCACCGGCAGTTGAACCGGCCATCCCCCCAGAAAACATCAGCATCAAAAGAGTAGCCTGCGAAAAAACAGGCCAAAGATCGTAGTTAGCGGTAGAATAACCGGTTGTTGTAACAATCGAGGAGACCGTAAATACAACGTCGCGCATTAAAAGAACGCTTGAATCATACAAATGACTGACATTGATAGAAATTAGTAAAATAGCCCCAAAGATGAATGACAGATACCAACGTAACTCTTCATTTTTAAAAACATTGGCGACTCGGTGAAATAATATAGCATAATATAAATTAAAATTGATGCCAAAAAGAATCATACTAATTGACAACACATAATCGATATAGGTGCTATTATAATAGGCAATTGAGTTTGAGTGGATACTAAAACCACCAGTCCCAGCTGCTCCAAAAGCATGGATAAAGCTATCGAATACAGGCATGCCACCGAGAATCAAAAGAACCACGACAATGGCCGTCATGATAATATAGATAAGATAAAGGATCCGTGCAGAGCTACGAAGTTTTGTTCGTACCTTTCCAAATGTTGGCCCAGGCACCTCGGCCCGCATGATATAAACATCACCAGATTCAATTTTAGGCATGACAGCTAAGGCTAAAACGAGAACCCCCATCCCACCAATAAGATGAGTAAAACTACGCCACCATAAAATTGAGTGGGGCAAGGCTTCGACATTACTTAGAATACTAGCGCCAGTAGTGGAAAAACCACTGGCTGTTTCAAAAAAAGCATCAATAGGGCTTATAATTGCACCACTAAGGATAAAGGGGAGGCTACCAAAAAAAGATAAGGCCAGCCAGGTTAAGGAAACGACCACTAAACCTTCTCGGGCAAAGAAATCGGTTCTTAAGGGCTTTCGATAGCTGAGCAAAAATCCAATTGTCCCGGTAATGACCATACTTAATAGAAAAGGCCAAAGACCTGGCCAACCTTCTTTGTAAATGACAGCAATTAAAAGAGAGGGTCCCATTAGTAGGGCAGCGATCATCAGGATACGACCGATAATATAACTGACCATTCTTCGATTCATTGTCGCCCTCTTAGTTTTACGAAAATATCTTGAATATCTTGAAAGTCTTTGTGTTTAGTGGTTACGACAATGACATCGTCATTTGGTAAAATGGAGTTTCGACCGTTTGGATAAATTATTTCTTCTTCGCGAATAATGCAAGCAATCAGTAGGCCTGGCTTAGTCGTTAGGTCAGATAATGGAATACCGGCCGAAATAAAGCTGTCACGAACTTTAAACTGTAAAACCTCAACACGGCCATCAAATAGTCGATAAAAAGCAGAGATATTAGAGCCTTGCGCATTCTCTTTAGAGCGAATAAAGCGAATGATATGATTGGCGATCACGCGTTTAGGTGTTACAATTGATTGGAGGCCGACATTGTCGACGACTTTTAGAAGGTCAGTGCGATTAACCTTTGTAATCGTTTTAGGAATCCCCATTCGTGAAGCAAAGATTGAGATTAAAATATTTTCTTCGTCCACGCCGGTTAAAGCAATCACCGAATCGTAATCGGTAAGATGTTCTTCTCTTAAAAAAGCTTGTTTTGTACCATCGCCGAAAATGATTTCTGTTTGGGGATACTTAATAGCTAGGCGATCAGCATTCTCAGGATCGATTTCAATCACCTTGAGATACATCCTTTTTTTAATTAACCGGGATAAGAGGTAATCGGTTAATTTACCACCACCGATAATAACGGCAGAATTAATTTTTTTCTGATCGGGTTGACAGTGACGGCTAAAAATCCGCACATCGGTTGAACTACCGGTAACCATTACGTGATCATGAGCCATAAGCCAGGTGTCACCATTAGGAATCATGACCTCATCTCCACGAATAATGATACAAATGACAACTCTGCCAAAGCGATTTTTATGTTCATGGAGCTTCATACCAACTAATTCTGTATCAGGTTGAACGACGACCTCAATCATATTGACTCGACCGTGATTAAAGGATTCAACTTGTAGGGCGGATGAAAAAAAGAGCATCCGGGCAATTTCATGAGCTGCTTCTAACTCCGGATTAATAATTAAATTAATTCCCAGACTTTCTCTAAAGAAAGTCATTTGCTTAGAGTACTCAGGATCACGTACCCGAGCAATGGTATAGGGCGCACCTAATTGGCGTGCTGTAATTGCAGCTATTAAATTGGTTTCATCGTTTTTAGTTACCGCAATAAAAACATCGCAATTATCAACACCGGCATCAAGTTGATTGTCAAACATTGCCCCATTGCCAGCAACACCTCCGATGTCGTATTGATTAACTAATTCATCTAGGCGAGATTCGTTTATTTCAATCACAATGATATTGTGATTTTCATTAGATAGATCACTGCAGAGCACTTCACCAACTTTACCTGCACCTGCAATTACGATATTCATAGTAGACTCCTCTTATGATAAATTTCAAATTTATAATACCGCTTATTATACATAAGTAGGCGATTTTTTGCAAGTATCCTCGGCCCTTAGCATGATGTTTTGGTTTAACGAAATGAATTTAAAAAACGTGGTAGTTACAAATTAGTATGAATACTAAAATAACTTAAGGAGATAATAATATGACAAATCAATTTTTATCAAAAGCACTTGAAGCAAATCTAACTCAGACGCGAGAATTAAACATTGAAATTCCCGAAGAACAAAAATGGTTCAATGAGCTATCAAAACCTTATTGGGGGATTTATAAACGCACACAGGACTTTTTATTTGAACTTAATCACAAGTATCGAAATGATGATTATGTCATCGAATCTTTGCAAATTATCTGCCTGAGCGATTTTTGGTTATACCAAACCCTAGATAAATCGGCGCGTGCTTTTGATATCCTTGTTGAGATTATCATTTCAGTTTTTGATTCAAACTTAAAGGATGATCAACGATCACGCCTACTTCAAATTTTAATCCGATTAGTAGAAAAGCTGTCGGGTCTTGAGACTCCACCCTACGCTATTATTAAAAAATGTATTCTTTTCTTAAAACAAGATATGGAAATACACATGGATTTATATATAAAGAATTCAAATCTATTTAAAATATACTTTGATGATCTTATTCAAATGAGTGAATTCTCAAAAACCGTCACGAAAATGATCACGTCTTTACTCGATGAATGTTTTGACTATTGGGAAAGAACAACGATGGCTCAAGAATGGTTTTATCCACGAGTTCAACTTTTTAAGCATATGGATAATGAAAAAATCAAACAAATAGGGGGGCCTTTTTTTGAGAAACTGCGGAATCAAAAAAAACAGGCGAAAAATTGGACAGAATTAAAAGACCTTCCTTTCTCCACTGATATCGCCAATTATTTCAGGGGTTTTTCAAAAGAATTTGGGACACATTTAGAGACCATTCATTATTTGTATTATTTATTACATCTGCCTGGCATGACATTTTTAAAGGACCATCTTATTTATGATATCAACCGTAATTTAAGAGATATCTTTGACGAATTAAATGCTGAAGAAATTAAAGATTTTTTAAACACGATCATGAAGGAATTCGAGGAATTAAAAGCCGAGCACGCGGAAATGGTTTTGGATTGTATCTTAACACTTGGAAAGGAGATTATCCAAACAAAAAACACATCCAATATTAATCATTTTATTCAGAAATTAATAGCATTAGGTTTTAATCATCCGGGACGATTAAGCCTTAATGCGGATTGGCAAATTATAGGCAATACAAATCATGTTAAAAACATCCGAGTTTGGTTAGAATTAATTGAGGAAGACCCTAAGGCAACCCGCGAATTATTGGCAGCGCTGATTGTTAATTTAAAATTAGGAGGAATTTTCATTTCAGATACCGACCTATTTCAACGAGATGTGACAAAATTATTAAACACAGATATAAGACCTGTTTACCGAGAAATTAAACAATTGGCGCGAATTTTCCCTGTTTATTTTAGGGAAATTGGAGCTGAAGGGGAACTTCGGGATATTACGACCGCAATTGACGAAGCCGGTCGTCGGAAAGATCGACTGATTCACTTCATGCGAAAACAAATCCATATCGAGAGTAATAATACCCACGTGGAATTAGTTCGAAAGATTATTAACTATTGGTATAGTGGGAATAAAGAGCCACTTAAAAAAAATATTCCTTCGGAAATTTATGCTAATCTTAACCCTGACGATGACTTTTTTCAAGGTCCTCATAAAATTCTTGTAAAAATCTCTACTGACCTCGGCTTGCCAAGCGGTGAATTAACGACTTGGACGATTGAAGATATTACAAAAGTAATTGAAAAAACAATCGACCCATCGAACAAAGATAAAAAGAGAGTGATTGATCTTTTTCATATTTACTTTTTATTACTAGAAAAATATTCTTTTGAGACAGAGGATATTCTCTCCACGATTCGAAGTTATAACCCTGGGCTAACCGGTAATTTGTATGAACTCAAGAAAAATCTTGAATCTGATAAAAAAGAAGAATCCATCCATCAGATTTATCAGATCATGCAACGGCTTAAAAAAATTATCTTAAACCCAACTAAAAGCGAAGCTGCTGAAAACATTTATTATAAACGTCATATTGCGGCAGACATCCCATCCATGTATGGTGAATACGTCGAGTCCAAATTTGAAGCGCTTGGTCTGATGTATCGCTTAGAAAAAACGGCTTCTAAATTGATGATAAAGCTAACGCAACCTTTTAATAGTGAGTATATTACGGCTAAAACATTTCGTAAAATTCATCATATTTTACTGCTTTTTAAAGATGGATTAGAACTCGACGGCATTATCAACCAGGGCTTTAATACTCATCTTGATATGCTTAAGTATGGATTAGTATCACCAAGTTTTTCAATAGATCAGTACATTAATATCTTTCAATTTATGGCCAATGACATTAAACAAATTATCCGAGAGTATTTTTTCGATACTTTTGAAAAGTCAATGAAAATAATTATTCCCCAAATTTTAATTTCAAAAAAAGAGAATGATCGACAAGAAAAGAAAAAGCTTTACCATATGGAATCGGAAAAATTTTTAAGAGATAATTTATCAACGGCTTTTCTCGTCCAAAATTTAGATAATTTTATTACCGATACCATTAACATCCTTCGAAATATGATGAAAAATTACTCAAGAAGTTTTGTTGAAAGCATGATGACGTATGATCCTGATTTAATATTAAGTCCATTGACAAAAAAAACAATTGGAATCGATAATCCGGTTTTTCTAGGGGCCAAGGCCTATTTCCTAAAAAAACTCATCGAATACGGTTTTAATGTTCCACCCGGTTTTGTCATAACTACAGAAGTTTTTAGGCACCAAAAAACGATTGAAGGTCATCCAGAGATGACTCGAAACATGGATAAACATTTAAAAAATCAAATCCAAACGATCGAAAGAATTACTGGGCAAGAATTTGGAAATGCTAAAAATCCCTTATTTTTTTCGATCCGATCAGGATCATCAATCTCTCTACCAGGAGCAATGAAAACCTTTTTAAATATCGGGATGAATGATGAAATCGCCGAAGCCTTTAGTCAACAAGAGGGGGCGGAGTGGACAGCATGGGATAGTTACCGTCGTTTTTTGCAAAGTTGGGGAATGGCCCATGAGATTGACCGAGATATTTTTGATCGGGTCATGCAAAGCTATAAAGAAAAATGGGATGTTGATTTTAAAGTGAATTTTACCGGCAGTCAAATGAGAATTATTGCCTTTCAATATAAGCAAGAGCTTCTTGATCGGGGTGTTTACATAGAAGCTGATTTATTCAAACAATTAAAAGAAGCGATCCACTCAGTATTAAATTCCTGGTCATCTAAAAGTGCCATCTATTATCGGGATCATCTGCAGATTGCAGATGAGTGGGGAACAGCCGTTCTTGTTCAAAAAATGGTCTTGGGAAATCGTTCACTGCGATCAGGGACCGGGGTTATTTTTACCAGTAGTCCTTTTAATGGGTGTTCAGGAATTCACCTCTATGGCGATTTTACCCTTTGCAGTCAGGGGGAAGATGTGGTATCAGGACTTGTTAACACGCTACCAATCAGTGAAGACCAACGTAAAGATAAGTTTGTTGAGGCGTCAATTTCTCTAGAATCAGAATTTCCTAGGATCTATCAAGCATTAGAAAGGGATGCCATCCGCCTGATCGAAACCTATGGTTTTGTTCACCAAGAAATTGAATTTACTTTTGAATCAGAGGATCCGAAAGATTTATACATTCTGCAAACAAGAAATCAAAAGCTAAAAAAGGAAACGTCTTTTTCCAGTTTTTTACCATCCCCCCAAGAAATGGAGCTCATTGGTCACGGAATTGGAATGAGCAGTGAGGTTCTTTCTGGACGATTGGCTTTTGACTTAGAGGATATGGAAAAATTTAGAGCCGAGGATCCCAATGAAGAAATTATTTTAGTGCGACCAGATACCGTTCCCGATGACATTCCTCTTATTTTTATTTGCGACGGTTTAATCACGGCCAAAGGCGGGGTCACTTCCCATGCCGCGGTGGCAGCAACGAGTATCGGCAAAATTTGCGTCGTTCAATGTCGGGGATTGGTTGTTAATGATACGAATAAAGAATGTCACATCAACGACTATACTTTAAGATCGGGTGACGCTATTTCAATCGATGGGAAACTTGGGAATATCTATAAGGGTCGCTACCCAATTGGCTATCTCGAATAATTTTTTTAAAATAAACACATAATTTTATCATCTCCTACATAAAAGCACAATAAATATTTTTTTGTGGTATAATAATAGTATAAAAGGTCAAAAATAAAAAATTACAATTGCTAAAATATGATGCAATAAAAAAGTAAGGGGTAGATGATGACTGAAATAATTAATGCAACAGTGATTCATAAATCATTTGGTAAGGGAAAAGTTCAAAAAATTAATGGTGGTTATGTGATTGTATCCTTTGATGATGAAGTTCGTAAATTTGTTTATCCAGAAGCGTTTAAACAATTTTTATCACTAAAAGATTCTCTAATCGCTAAAAAAGTTGACGATGTCATTGAAGAAAAAGAAATTGAAGATGAGAAAGATAAAAAAATCAAAGAAGAAGCAATGAGAGCGCGGCAATTGGCCTATGAAATTGAAGAAGCTAAATCAAATCAAAAATCACCACGAGCTGGGAAAGCAAAAAAGGCAAATAATCGCCGAAATATTGCCTTTAAAATCAATTATTGTGATGGTGGGCAAACAGATGAAAAAATCGGCTTTGATGGTATTTGTAGTGATGGATTAATTGAGCATAATATAAAAAAGGAGCGTTTTTCCGAGTGTAGTCATTCGGAAGGGCCATGTTATCAATATTTAAATGTTCATAAAAACCGACAAATATTAGATGGCATCATGAATTCAGAAGAGGATAGTCCTGTTTGTTATGAAAGTCAAATTCTTAGAAGTTGGAAGGCCAGTGCTGGGGAAAATGCCGATGGCAAAACACGAAAAATCAGAAGCGCTCATTTAAATACGCTTGGTATATTAACAACCCGACTTCCGGCTAAAAAAGAAAATGAACGCCTGATTTTTGGGGTTTTCATGGTTGACGATCTTTTTGAAGGGAGTAATTCGACTTCTGGTTATGTGGCTTGTAATTCCGATTATAAAATTAGTTTATCGCTAGAAGAAGCCCAGCAAATGAAGTTTTGGGATTATTATCAAAAAGATGGCAATAAACGTTCAGCCAAATGGGGTTCTGGATTGTTTCGTTATATTGAAGATGATAAATCAGTTGAGATCCTTAAAGACCTTATTAAACTTAAAGAAGGATCCCCTGAGGAAGAGCATGTTCAAGAATTCTTAGACTATTATTGTAAAAAGAACTTTATTAATTTAGAAAAAACAAAACTTATTGAAGAAGCCCTTAAGAATGAATAATCCTTTATTATAAAAAGCCACTGAAGTGAATCACTTCAGTGGCTTTTTATTCATCCGAATCAATCGGTTATCAATATTAATAAGGCCTTCTTCTTTTAATTTCTTTAACTCTCTAAATAATGACGGACGTTGGACACCTAAAAAATCTGCCCATTCCTTTTTACTAATAGGAAGAAGGATTGTCGCGTTTTTTTGTAAGATTGTTTGTTGGCGAAGGTAAATCAGAATATTATCTCTAAGGGTATTTTGAGTGACCATGGCTATTTTTTGATTCATGGTTTGTGAATTTAGGGAAAGAGATTTCACATAATGTAAGACAAAATGATAATTATGAAGATATTCTAAAATAGCTTCTTTTTGAATATGAAATAATTGACAGGCCTCAGAAATGATGGTAAACGGATAGGTGTGATGATCACCAAAAAGTAAATTACCGCCGATAAGATTATCTTTTTTAAATTGAAACATAGAGGTGAGTGAGCCACTTTCGGAAAGGACATAAGCCATCAGTGTGCCGGAATACACAACATCGAGAGTTTGACAAAAATCATTTCGGTGGTAAATAACCGTTTCTTTTGGATAAGTATGAAGACGAATTAAGCCTTCATTTAAATGCTCTTTTAATTGATTCTCATCGACTTGGGAAAACAAATTAATTTGTTTTAATTTATTTAGAATCATTGACTACCTCCTGATTTAATTATAACAAAAAGAAACATTAGTGTCTATATTAACTTTTATTTATACCCTATACTGTAATCAATACGACATTATAGGAGGAAAAATATGGATGTATTTACATTAGGAATATGGTTAGGAACTGGTGCCTTTCTAACTGCTTCTTTTGCAAAAGACAAAGGTAAAACAAAAAAAGCCCTAAAAATGGCTTTTGGAATGGGCAAGGGGATGCTCGTCAGTATGTTGTCGATTATTTTCTTGATCGGCCTGATTTTAGCGATTCTTCCACCAGAAAATATTGCTGGCTTCGTGGCTAACCAGTCCTTACTCGGAGCAACCATCGTTTCGGCAGCATTTGGGACGATCACCTTAATTCCGGCATTTATTGCCTTTCCACTCGTTGGTACCCTTGTCGACGCTGGTGTTAACGTTGTTCCCGCCGTTGCTTTCTTAACAACCTTAACCATGGTGGGGGTCGTGACCTTTCCCTTAGAGAAACGCGAGTTTGGTCTTAAATTTACCATGGCACGAAATGGACTAAGTTTTATCTTTGCTATTATCGTCGCCTTAATTATGGGGGTAGTCATATGAAAGTTCTAAAAAAAATCAAAGAAAATCTTTTTGTTGTTCTTGTTTTAATCACTTATGTGACTTTGCTAGTAATCAGACCGGATCTTGGCCTTCAATCTATTTCAAATTCTGGTTATTATCTCAAAGAGATGCTGCTAATCATGCCGGTTATTTTTGTCTTGACAGCACTATTAGATCTCTGGATTCCCAAAGATAAGATTACAAAATACTTAGGAAAAGAAGCTAAATCAAAAGGTGTTGTTCTCTCATTTGTCCTTGGAAGTATTTCAGCTGGACCCATTTATGCCGCTTTTCCCATGTGTGTGATGCTTTACAAAAAAGGTGCATCGATTCGTAATCTTGTCATAATTTTAAGTTCATGGGCAGTTATTAAGATTCCCATGCTCTTAAATGAAGTCAAGTTTTTGGGAGTTCGTTTTATGATGATACGTTGGATTTTAACAGTCATTGCGATTGTCATCTTCTCATGGATCGCTGCTAAGATTGTCAAAGAAGAGGATATTCCCCAGCAAGAAGAAGAAATAGGACTTACCCTTAACCAAGAAGCTTGTATGGGATGTACCCTCTGTGTTAAGAGTTATCCCGAGGTTTTTGAGATGAATCAGAAAAAGGCAAAGATTATGAATTATGAGCGATTGGATGTTGAGAAATTATTAGTTGTGATTAAAGCCTGTCCAGTCAAAGCGATTAATTATAACGAATGACATGTCAACACTAAAAAATGGTTAACAGCCATTTTTTTAGTGTTGACATTATACACAAATAAATTATAATTTGAATACAGATAGGAAAAAAACATAAATTTAATTTATTTTAGTTGAAATTGATAATCACTCAATGAAATAATTAAAAGGAGTGTTGACAAAAAGGCAATAAAAGGCAAAGATAAGAGATATGTATTATTTGAAAAAATAAAGAAGCTCTTATTTTTTCATTTGTAGATAATCTAAAAGGTAAACATTTTTATTTAAAGGAGTTAAGAATGGAAAAGAATGTTCATAAAGGTCACCGCCAACGAGTAAAGAAGCGCGTGTTAGAAGAAGGAATTGATAGTTTTGAAGATCATCAGATTTTAGAACTTCTGTTGTTCTATTGCATTCCAATGAAAGATACAAACGAACTTGCTCACCAATTAATTAATAAATTTGGTTCCTTATCAGGTGTTTTTGATGCCTCGCCTAGTGATCTTACCCAAAAAGCAAAAATTACTGAAAATAGTGCCATTCTTCTAAGTCTCATTCCTTCTTTGGCGAGACGCTATCAGCAGGGAAGATTTAAAGATAAGCCCATTCTTTCTTCGACGTCAGTAGCTGGTGATTATGTGGTTTCTTTATTTACCGGGCGTTTGTATGAAGTCTTTTACGTTATTTGCTTAAATACCCAAAATAAAGTTAATCACGCTACTCTTCTTCACGAAGGAACCATTAATGAGGCGCCCGTTTATCCCAGGCTTATTGTTGAAACGGCTCTTAGACATCAAGCAGCCAGCGTGATTCTTGCTCATAATCACCCGGGAGGGCGATTAGAACCTTCACAGGCGGATATCAATGTGACAGGCAAAATTAAGACTGCCTTAGAAGCAATTTCAATTGCTGTCGTCGATCATATCATTGTCGCAGGCGATCATTATTATAGCTTTGCTGAAAATGGCATTCTATAAAGTCTTAAAAATGCCCATGATGTTGGAATTATTCAAAAAACTAGAACCACTAAAAAGTGGTCCTAGTTTTTTGATTCTTATAATACAGGTTCAATTTTTACGGTATATTTCTTTTTGAGGTCTTCAACTTTGCCAACGAAGGCACGGTTTTGTTTTTCGCGTAAAAGGTAATTGCGGGCACTATCTTTGACCACATCATAGGGAATTGTTTCTGACTCTTTGCGATCAGCTAGTTTGATAATATGATATCCAAATTGGGATTGGACAGGGACCTCAGTCATCTCACTAATCGATAAGGCAAAAGCGGCTGTTTCAAATTCTGGCACCATTTTTCCTTTGGAGAAGTAACCAAGGTCACCACCTTTTTCATTCGAAGGGCAAACTGAGAATTCTTTAGCTGCATCTTCAAAGCTTTTACCATTTTTAATTTCAGCAATGATATCAATCGCTTGCTGCTCGCTAGGGATCAGGATATGAAGCGCACGGATGCTATCTGGGGCAATAAATTGAGTTGGATTATTATTATAGAATTCTTTAACTTCTTGGTCAGGAATACTGATCTTTGTCATAAATTGAGCAATCATATGAGTTTTTAAAAGTTTTTCTTCAGCGTCTTTTACCATTTTTTTAAATTCGTCGCTTTCATCAACCTTTGCTTCTTTACCTTCTAAATAAAAGAGTTCTTGAGCCACTAACTCTTCAAGAAGTTGACGTCTTCCTTCCTTTGATTTAAATTGATTGGCCTGTTCCGCTGGTAACTGTTTAATTAAGTTGTCTAAGTCTCTTGAGTATATCTTTTTATCCTCAACGCTTGCTAAAGGTGTTTGTTCCATTTGTATCTCCTTTGTAATCTAAATTTTACTTATTTATAAATGATATCCTCTCTCTCTTTTTTTGTCAATAATAAATTAAGTGGCTCAAAATTTTAAAAATTAAGATATCTTAAACAAAATTGATGAAAAGGCGATTTTCTTGACTTTTTAATGAAATAAGGCTATAATTTCATTAGTTAGGTTAATACTAACTAATTAGAATAGAAGTCTGGTAAAGGTGAGATTATGATATGCAATAAAAATGATTTATATGAAATTTACCAACGCTTAATGGAGTTAGAAGCTAATTTTTTGCAAGTTGAAAAATTAAACTCTTCAGCTCACTCACTTACAATTAAACAAATAACTTATCTTAAAATTATTGATTCGAGGTATCGTATAACATTTAGTGAACTAGCACACGAAACAAATCATTCAAAGCCGACGATAACGGAAGTCATTAACAATTTTATCAGCCTTGATTGTGTTTATCGGGTCCGTTCACAAGAAGATCGACGGGTGTTTTATATTTATTTGACACCGAAAGGAAAATCAATTGCAAGAACACAAGAAACAACACAATTAAAACTAATTGAGCGGATTCAAAAGAATTTGTCTGATGATGAAATTAAACAATTTATAAGCCTACTCAAACGAGTCATATAGGCGAGCTTGAGATTAGGGCTAGGAGGAGAAAAAAGATGGAAACGATGGAAATAAAAAAAGCACCTGTAATACCGATTACCGAAACAGTTATTTATCCTGGGATCTCTAATCGTATTTTTGTGAATGAAGAGATTGGAAAAAATATTAAAGAATTAATTATAAAGAATAATACTTTAGCGATTGGTTTATCAACAAAGGATTATAAGGGTTTAGTTAAATTGACAGCCGATTCCTTTCATCGCATTGGTGTTTTAATGAAGTTTGATAAAATCCAAAAGTCTGATAATGGTTTTATCATTGACATTACGACCCTTGATCGTGTGAAAGTTTGCGATATCACCTTTGAGGAGAAGCAAATTATTGCTTCTTATATCGAACAAGATGAGATACTAGATATCACTCACGACGAAGAAGAAGAGATGATCGCTTATATAAAAGGTTTAATGAAAGATCTTGGTCATAGCTTTAAGGGGGCCGAATATTTCGTCACGATTATCGAGGGGCTTAGCTCGATTGAAGAAATTATGGGTTATACTGTACCAATGATGGGGATTTCTCTAAAAGATAAACAAGCCTTACTTGAAATTGATTCGCTAAAAGAACGAACCTTAAGTTTTATTGATTATATTATTAAAGAAAAAGATTCTGTTCATTTACAATTAGAGATCAGTAAGAAATATTCGCAACGTCGTGATAAAAATTACCGTGAAGTGATGCTAAGAGAACAATTAAAGAATATTAAAGCGGAGCTCGGTGAAATTGATGGTGAAATGGACGAAGAGACCGATTATCGCAAACGGATAGAGGAATCGAAGTTACCCAAAGATGTTCGCAAAATCGCCCTAAAGGAAGTTCGAAAACTTGAGAATTCACCTCCTAACAGTGGAGAAAGTAATGTCATTATGAATTACCTTGATTTATTACTAGAGCTCCCATGGGAGAGTGAATGCAAAGAGATTGATATTGAACAAGCACGTGCCACGCTAGATTCCCACCACTATGGAATTGATGATGTCAAGAAACGGATCATTGAACATTTAGCAGTGATGAAGTTAAAAAAAGAGAAGCAAGGGTCAATTCTTTTACTTGTTGGACCACCGGGAACTGGGAAAACCAGTCTTGGAAAGAGTATTGCCGAAGCTCTTGACCGAGAATATGTTAGGGCTAGTTTGGGTGGCGTCAGAGATGAGGCAGAAATTAGAGGCCATCGCAAAACCTATCTAGGGGCAATGCCCGGTCGGATCATAAAAGCCATTAATAATGCCCAAGCTAAAAACCCTGTTTTTATCCTAGATGAAATTGACAAAATGGGTATGTCCCATCAAGGTGATCCTGGGGCAGCACTCCTTGAAGTTCTTGACCCTGAGCAAAATTGTACTTTCTCGGATCATTATTTGGACGTTCCCTATGATTTATCAGATGTATTCTTTATCGCAACGGCTAATGACCTGAGCACCATTCCACCGCCACTACTTGATCGAACCGAAATCATCGAATTGTCAAGTTATACAAATGGTGAGAAGAAGCATATTGCCATCGATCACTTGATGCCTAAGGTGCTAGAGGATCACGGCCTCGATGATCAGATGCTTCAGGTTGAAGCCGAAGCGATTGAAGGGATAATTGAAAAGTATACGGCTGAATCTGGTGTTCGAGGCCTCACCCAACAATTGTCTAAGATTGCTCGGGTAACCTCTGAAAAAATTGTCTCGAAAAAGGTTGAACTGCCCTTTATTGTCACGAGTGACAAACTTTGTGACGTTCTTGGCAATAAAACGAGGCGCCATGAAAAAGCTGGTGACCATAATAAACCGGGCGTTGTTACGGGGATGGCTTGGACCGCCGTTGGTGGCGAAATCCTCTTTACAGAAGCGAGTTTAATGCCTGGTAGTGGCAAGCTGACTCTGACCGGACAACTTGGCGATGTAATGAAAGAAAGTGCGACCATTGCGATGAGTCTGATTCGTGGACGCCTTGGTGAACTAACTGATGGATTTGATTTCTTTAAGAATGATACCCATATTCATGTACCATCAGGCGCTACACCGAAAGATGGCCCCTCTGCTGGTGTTACCCTAACAACAGCCTTAGCATCGCTGATTCTTGGCAAAGCAGTTGACTCTAAGCTGGCAATGACTGGTGAAATAACACTAAGCGGACAAGTTTTACCTGTCGGTGGGATTAAGGAAAAAGCAATTGCTGCTCACCGAAGTGGGATTAGAACAATTCTTTTACCTAAGGAAAATAAAAAAGATATCGATGATATTCCGAAAGAAGTTCGTGATGACTTAACAATTGTCTATGTGACGTCGATCGAAGAAGTTTTAAAAGAAGCTTTAGGCATTAATTTACCTGAACAAAAGATAGTTTTTAATAAACCTGCCGAAGATTCAAGTATCCAATTACAAATGAAAAAATAAAATATTTCATCTTTATTTAGCTAAAACACCTTCATTGAAAGGAATTCCTTTCAATGAAGGTGTTTTAGTGTAATCGCCTTTAAAGAAAAGTCATTTTATTAGAGAATTTTTTAACTTCATGTTATAATTAAAGCTATGAAAATTAAAATGTTAAATCCTGATACAATTAATAAAATAGCCGCTGGGGAAGTGATCATTCGCCCTGTATCAGTCGTTAAAGAGCTGGTTGAAAATGCTATTGATGCCGGTGCGACAAACATCAATATTCACCTTGAAGCAGGGGGGAAAAACATGATCCTAGTTCGTGACAACGGATCAGGTATAGCTTATAATGAGGTGCCACTAGCCTTTAAGCGCCATGCAACCAGCAAAATTTCCAAGCTTGATGACCTGCAAACCATCGATTCACTCGGTTTTCGAGGTGAAGCACTCTCCAGTATTGCAGCCGTGTCTAAGGTGACAATTATTACGCATGCAAAAGACGAAGAGATAGGAAGCATCTCAGAGTTTCAAAATGCCAATTTGATTCACCAACGGGTGAGTTCTTTTCAAAGAGGAACTGAGATTAAAATTGAGGATCTTTTTTATAATACGCCAGCTAGACGAAAACATATGGAAAAAGACGTTAAAGAAGAATTAGCCATTCGTGACTTGCTAAGTAAACTGGTACTTTCACACCCAGAAATTAGCTTTGAGCTAATCTCGCGCGGTAAAAAAATGATTAGTACGCCGGGAACTTCGGACCTCCTAAAGACCATCGATTTATTGTATGGGCAAGCAATTTCCAATCACTTAATTCCGCTTAACTATGAAAATAAACCGATGATTTTAAAAGGTGCCATTGGTAACCTTCAAATGATGCGCAAAACGAGAGAAGACCAAATTTTTTTTATCAACAACCGTTATATTAAAAATCGACGCTTATCAGAAGCTTTTGAAGATGCTTATGCAGGCTATCTGATGAAACATCAACATCCCTTTGGGATTATCTTTATTGATTTGCCAGGACGCATGCTCGATGTTAATATTCATCCCGCTAAAACAGAGATAAAAATTTTAAATGAAAGTCTGATTGGTCTTCTTTTTAAACAAGGTATTAGGGAGCATTTAAAAAGAGCTAATTTAATTGTTGATGTGGCTAAAGATTGGGATTCGCCTTCGCCTGAACTTGTAATAAAAGATGTTTCAGAACCCTTTATAGAAAATTATGAAGAAAGTCAAAGACGATTATTTTATCCCTCAAAAGAAATACTTGTTAGAAATAATAAGTTTTCACCTGCTATAAAGAATCAAGAGCTTGCTTTCTTTGATAGCCCTAAGGTGGAAGAAGGAAAGGAAATAATCTCTGACAAAAATAAGAAGGATCTTCTCCGTCCTGACCTGATGGCGCGGCCTGATTTTTTAAAGATGAAAATAGTAGGACAATTATTCAATGTTTATATCTTACTTGAGGGTGAAACTGAGATTTTCTTGATTGATCAGCACGCGGCCCACGAAGCTTTTCTAACACACGAACTTGAGCGGGTTTTTGGTGATCACAAAAAGATTCCATCTCAGGGTCTGATGACCCCAATTCCACTAAAGTTTAGACCTAAGGATATGCCTGATATTGAAAGAAATATCCCCTTATTTAAAGAGATTGGTTATGATTGTGAAGTATTCGGAAACGATGCCTTACTTGTTCGAAGCGTGCCCATTTTACTGGGAGACCCCCTTGATATAGAATTTTTGAAAATGTTTATTTTAGAATACGGGACTAGTGATTTTGAAAAGTGGGATAAAAACAATCCTTTATCTGAAAAATTAAAAGCGCGGCTAATTACAATGGCCTGTAAAGCAGCCATAAAAGGAGGACAATATCTCCATCAATCGGAAATAAAAGAATTGCTTGAAGACTTAATGAAGCTAAGTAATCCCTTTACCTGTCCCCATGGTCGGCCAATTATTCTAAAACTGAAAGAATATGAATTAATGAAACTATTTAAACGGGTGGTATGATATGGATAAATTAAAAGCCAATATTCCAGTGCTAGTGGGTCCTACGGCAAGTGGCAAAACGACTCTTGGTATTGCTTTGGCAAAAGCATTAAATGGTGAAGTAATATCTGCCGATTCAATGCAGATTTATAAATACATGAATATCGGAACAGCTAAAGTGACAAAAGAAGAGATGGAAGATATTCCCCATCACCTTATTGATTTTGTCTACCCGGATGAAGAGTTTAGTGCGGCCATTTTTAAAAAATTAGCGAGTGAAAAATTAGCGAGTATTCTTGAAAAAAAGAAAAAACCCTTGATCGTCGGAGGAACTGGCCTATATATTAACAGTATGACCCTTCCTTGGAGTTTTGAAAACAAAACTGGAGATGAGGAGGTTCGCTGGCGCCTGGCTGCTGAAGCGGAAGTTCTTGGCAAGGAATTTCTTCATAAACGCCTTAAAGAGGTTGACCCTATTAGTGCCCAAGCGATTCACCCTCATAATGTCAATCGCTTGATTCGCGCCCTTGAGATATATGAGGCAACAGGAAAACCAAAATCATATTTTGATGAGCAATCGAAAAAACAAGAGTTGCCTTATAATTATACGATTATAGGCATTCACTGGCCCCGAGAGCTTTTATATGAGCGGATTAATCGGCGGGTAAATCAAATGATCGAAAAAGGTTTGCTTGAGGAAGCAAAGATGCTGCTTAACCAGGGTTATAACTGGGATTTATCCTCAATGAAGGCGATCGGTTACAAAGAGTTAAGACCTTACCTTGAAAAAAACCAATCCTTAGAAATGGCAATTGAAAAGTTAAAAAAAGATAGTCGTCATTTTGCTAAACGTCAAATGACTTGGTTTCGAAAGGATAAACGGATTCATTGGCTTGAAATGAGCCCTGGGAAATCAATTGAAAGGTTACTTGAAGAAAGTCTTAACGTGATTAATGCAAATAATCGTTAATTTAGAAAGAGAGCGACAGTTGAAATCAGTAGCAGAAAATTTAAAGCAGGTTCTTATTGAGGAGTTTAAAATCGATGAAGCGACCTACCACTATGTCGAAAACATGGAGAAAAAGATTGATCTAATTGTAAAAGAGATTGAATTAAAGGCTGAACTTCATCAATACCGTGTGATTAAGGCTATGCAAAGGCAGCAATTGAGTGAACGCCATTTTGCAGTATCAACTGGATACGGATATGATGATGTCGGGCGAGAAACACTTGAGAAAATATACGCCGACGTTTTTTATGGCGAAGACGCCTTAGTCAGGCCTCATATTTCTTCGGGAACCCATGCAATTTCACTAGCACTCTTTGGGGTTTTGAGACCGGGCGATACCCTTCTTTCTATCTCTGGAAAGCCCTACGACACCATTGAAACGGTGATTGGCAGCTCGGGTAAACACGATGGCCATGGCACCTTGAAAGATTATGGCATCAATTATCAACAAATTGAGCTGACTGCTAAGGGGCAGTTTGATGAAAGAGCTATTTTAAAGGCCATCACTGATGATATTAAGATGGTCTACATCCAACGGTCAACAGGTTACAGTTGGCGGGGGGCAATTGCCCTTAAACAAATGAAAGAAATGATCGAAAAGATTCGGACCATAAGAAAAGACCTTGTTGTTTTTGTCGATAATTGTTATGGCGAATTCATTGATTCTCTAGAACCGACGGCAATCGGGGCTGATTTAATGGCTGGTTCCTTGATTAAAAATCCAGGTGGTGGATTAGCGCCTACCGGTGGCTACGTTGTTGGTCGCAAAGACTTGGTTCATCTTGCCGCTTGTCGCCTTTCGGCACCGGGAGTAGCCCGAGAAACAGGGGCGACCTTAGGAATTAATCGAATTTTATTACAAGGTCTTTTTTTAGCCCCGACCGTTGTCGGACAAGCGCTTAAGTCGGCTATTATGGTTGCAAGCATTTATAAATCACTAGGCTTTGAAGTCTGCCCTGACATAAAAGCCTATCGAAGTGACATAATCCAAAGCGTTAAGCTAAATAACCCTGAAGCGGTCAAAATATTTTGTCGGGCGATTCAAGAAGCCGCTCCGGTTGATAGTTTTTTAACGCCTGAAGCTTGGGAAATGCCGGGATATGAAGATCCGATTATTATGGCAGCAGGCGCTTTTATTCAAGGATCATCGATTGAATTATCAGCTGATGCTCCTATGCGGGAACCTTATATCGTTTATTTCCAGGGGGGACTGACTTATTATCACGGAAAGCTTGGCTTAATGTTGACTTTGCAAGGATTAATCAATAAAAATATAATAAAAATTTAACAAAAGATTGGAGACCTATGATTACTAAAGAAATGATTGAACGAATTAATGAATTGGCTAATAAGAAAAAAACAATCGGATTAACCGAAGAAGAATCCGATGAACAAATGACCTTAAGAGCTACCTACATTGGAGCGGTTCGAAAAAATTTTAGAGAACAATTAGATTCGATTGAAATTATCGATTAAATTTATTAAGACGAAAGGAAGAAAGAATGAAGATAGACGATAAAAAGCAAACACAAGGAATGGTATTAAAAGAAAAGTTAGAAAAGAATTGGGAATCCGCTTGGCTTGATTTTAAAGAAGACGATCAACTAAGGCAATTGAGTGATGCTTATCTGGAGTTTTTATCAGAAGCAAAAACAGAAAGACTAGCTGCTCAAATTGCGATTGAATTAGGCGAAAAAGCCGGCTATAAATCTCTTGAAGCGGTACAGAAAAAAGGAAACATTCAAGCTGGTGATAAAATCTTTGCCCTTCATAAGAATAAATTTGTTTTGTTTTTTCATATTGGTAAAAACGACCTTGACCAAGGGATGGGGATTATCGGTGCCCATATCGATGCTCCCAGATTAGACCTTAAGCCATCGCCACTTTATGAAGCTGATGAATTAGGCTTCTTTAAAACCCATTATTATGGCGGTATTAAAAAATATCAATGGGTGACAATTCCCCTTGCCATTCATGGATTAGTATGCAAAAAAAATGGTCAAAAAATCAATATCTCAATCGGGGAGGAAAGTGATGAGCCGGTTTTTTGCATTACTGACTTACTACCCCATTTGTCACAGGAGCAAAATACAAAAAAAATCTCAGAAGCAATTACCGGAGAAGGCCTTAATCTGATCATTGGCAACCGTCCCTATCCAGAAAAAGACTTAAAAGAGGGCGTTAAAATCAATCTTTTAAAAATTTTAAATGAAAAATATGGGCTTATTGAAGAAGATTTTGCAACCGCTGAACTCGAAGTTGTGCCGGCTGGCCGGGCTAGAAACATTGGCTTTGACGAGAGCATGATCGGTGGTTATGGCCAAGATGATCGAATTTGTGCCTTTGCCGCCCTTCGAGCCTTATTAGACCAAGATGACGTTCCGCAAAGAACTCAATGTGTGATTTTATCAGATAAAGAAGAAATAGGAAGTGTTGGCGATACGGGTATGCACTCGCGCTTTTTTGAAAATACGGTGGTCGAATTGATTCATCTAATGGATCACAAGCACCCTGAGCTTGTCTTGCGGCGCTCTTTAATGCGGTCTGAAATGCTTTCGGCTGATGTCACTGCTGGCTTTGATCCTAATTTTTCAGGTACTCATGACAAATACAATGCAGCCTATTTAGGACGAGGCATTGTCTTGTCTAAATATGGTGGGGCAAGAGGGAAATCAGGGTCGAATGATGCCCACGCTGAATTTATGGGTAAAATGCGCCAAACCATGGATAAGGCGGATGTTATTTGGCAAATGGGTGAACTTGGCCGAATCGACCTAGGAGGAGGAGGAACAATTGCCTATATTCTGGCTGAGTATGGGATGGATGTTCTTGATTGTGGGCCCGCTCTTTTGAGTATGCACTCACCCTTTGAATTATCATCAAAAATTGATTTTTTTATGACCTATAAAGGCTATCAGGCATTTTTAAAGACCGCATGATGCGTCGTTACTAAAATTAAAACCGGCAAATAAGATTAATAAATTTTTAACAATTTCGATTAAGATATAGAAAAAGGATTATATTTATGTTATGATACGACTCATATATATACAAGTATATGAGTCGTACTTGTATTAAAATTTTAGTTAAGGGGTGTTTACTTAATATGGATGTAAAACATGGAACCTTTAAGGGAGGAATCCACCCGCCTTACAGAAAAGAGAGTACAACGACGGTATCCTTTGGATACGGTAATGCACCGGATGTGGTAGTGATTCCCATGTCCTTACACATTGGTGCACCTTGTACACCAATTGTTAAAAAGGGTGATTCTGTTTTCTTAGGGCAAAAAATTGGCGAAGCAAATGGTTTTGTTTCAGCACCGATTCATTCGAGTGTATCGGGAAAAGTTATTGCTGTTGAAGAAAAACCGCATCCCAATGGTGATTTAGTGATGGCTGTTGTAGTTGAGTCGGATGGCGAAGATAGGATTGATCCAGAAATCAAACCTTATGGATCGCTTGACCAAATGGATTCGGAGATGATCAAGAAAATGATCGTCGAAGCGGGAATTGTCGGCTTAGGTGGAGCAACCTTCCCAACCCATGTCAAATTGTCAATCCCACCGGATAAGAATGTTGATTGTATTATTTTAAACGGAGCTGAGTGCGAACCCTACTTAACAGCCGATCACCATTTGATGCTCAATGATCCCCAAAAAGTGGTGAAGGGTTTAGAGATTGCCATGAAGTCAGTCGGTGTGTCAAGGGGAATTATCGGCGTTGAAGAAAATAAGATGGATGCCATTGATGCTCTTAAAAAAGCCATTGGGGATAATCCTAGCATTGAGCTTTATTCTCTTCCAACTAAGTATCCACAAGGAGCCGAGAAACAATTAATTACGGCGGTTACAGGACGAGAGGTTCCATCAGGGGGCTTGCCGGCAGATGCAGGCGTTGTTGTTTTAAACGTTGGAACAGCTGCCCAGATAGCTGAGACCCTTGAAACAGGGATGCCTCTTTACAAGCGAAATTTAACCTGTGTAGGCGATGCCATTAAAAACCCACAAACCTTAGAAGTACGCGTCGGTGTTAGCCTTCAATCGATTATCGATCAATGTGGTGGCTTTACAAAGAAAGCAGAAAAAGTAATTATGGGTGGGCCGATGATGGGGGTTGCCCAATTTCAAACAAACGTACCTGTTATAAAAGGGACATCAGGGATTCTTTGTCTAACAAAAGAAACAGCTGAAATCCCCGAACCATCAAATTGTATCCGCTGTGGGAAATGTATTTCTGTCTGTCCAATTCACTTACAACCCTTGCATCTCTCCGAGTATTCGCTTCGGTATATGTGGGAAAAATGTGAAGAATACCATGCAATGGATTGCATCGAATGTGGCAGTTGCTCATTTATTTGTCCGGCTAAGCGCACGCTGGTTTCGTCAATACGTGTTGCTAAGCGGGAAATTTTGGCTCAAAGAAGAAAAGGAAATTAGGAGGAGAATTGATGAACGATTTAAAACTTACGGTGTCCTCATCTCCGCATATTCGCGCAAATCATTCAACTGCCAGCATTATGAAACATGTTATTATCGCTTTATTGCCGGCTTTGGCAGTTGCTGGATATGTGTTTGGGGTTTGGGCTTTGGCGCTAGTGGCGATCTGTGTTATTAGCTCTGTTGCAGCAGAAGCAATTATTCAAAAACTACTTAAAAAACCAGTTACCGTTAACGACTGGAGTGCCATTGTTACGGGTGTTTTATTAGGATTTAACCTACCTGTTAATGCGCCTTGGTGGATTGCCGTTATTGGCTCAATTTTTGCCATTGCTATTGTTAAACAATGTTTTGGTGGGATTGGTCAAAACTTTATGAACCCGGCCTTAGCTGCGCGCGCCTTTTTAGTTGCATCTTGGCCAACACGGATGACTGGCGCTGCTTATATCCCCTTAGGTGACACCGTTACTTCAGCGACACCGCTTGCTCTTTTAAAATCAGGGGAGTTAGCGAGTATGCCAGCGACCTTTGATTTATTCACCGGAATGAACGGTGTTTACGGTTGTATTGGAGAGGTTTCTGCTCTTGCCATCCTAATCGGAGGCGCTTATCTTATTTTTAAAGGTATTATCAGTTGGCGAATACCAACATTTTATATTGCAACAGTCGCTATTTTTGCTTTATTAGCAGGGCAAGATCCCTTAGTCCATGTTTTTTCCGGCGGTTTAATGATTGGTGCTTTTTTTATGGCAACTGATTATTCCTCATCACCGGTTACGCCCAAAGGACAGATCATTTTTGCCTTAGGTTGTGGTTTAATTACCATGGTTATTCGTATTTGGGGTGGCTATCCTGAAGGGGTTTCTTACTCAATTCTATTAATGAACGTTGCGACACCATTGATCGATCGCTTTACCAAAGAACGCATCTATGGAGTGAGTGCTAAAGTAAAAAAGGAGGCAAAAGCATAATGGAAAAATCAGAAGAAAATAAAGTACAAATTGATTTTAAAGTTGTTGCAAAACTGGGATTGATACTTTTTCTCATCTCTGCAGTTGCTGCTACCTTACTGGCAATGACAAATTATGTGACTGCGGAAACGATTGAAGCGATTAATGAAAAAACGAATATGGAAGCACGATTAGAGGTACTACCTGAAGCGTCTGAATTCCAAGCTGTTGATCCTGATGAGTTAATGACGGTTGTTAAAGACATTGGCTTGGAAAAACCAGAGGAACTTGTTGAGGTCTTTGTCGGAAAAAACGGTGGACAAGAAGTGGGTTATACCGTCAAAACAGCTCCTAGTAGCGGCTTTAGTGGAACTATTGAGGTTTTAACCGGGATTTCAAATGATGGTAATCTTGCGGGGATGACGATTCTTTCACACGGGGAAACACCAGGCCTTGGAGCCAATGCGACCTTGCCGGATTTTCGAAACCAATACCAAGGTCTTTCAGCGGAAGAAGATGTTTCAGTTGCCAAATCGGCTCCAAGTGGGAATGAAATTCAAGCAATTACGGGAGCAACCATAACATCTGAGGCCGTAACAGATGGCGTTAATATTGCGATTGAAACATTTAAAAATTTGGCGAAATAGGAGGAAACAAGATGAATTTTGGAAAAAACCTAACAAAAGGGATCATTAAAGAGAATCCTATTTTTGTGTTATTACTTGGTATGTGTCCAACATTAGCAGTTACCACCTCGGCCATTAATGGAATGGGGATGGGGCTAGCAACAATGGTCGTATTAATTTCTTCAAATATAGTAGTGTCAGCACTTAGAAAAGTGATTCCGGACAATATTCGAATACCGGCTTTCATTGTTATTATTGCGTCTTTCGTGACGATTGTCGGAATGCTCCTGAAGGCTTATCTCCCAACTCTCGATGCATCTTTAGGGATCTTTATCCCCTTAATTGTTGTAAACTGCATCATTTTAGGAAGAGCCGAAGCTTTTGCTTTTAGCAATAATGTCCTTGATTCTTTTGCAGATGGCCTGGGTATGGGATTAGGCTTTACTTTAGCGCTTACAGTTTTAGGGTCAATCCGAGAACTTCTTGGAGTAGGTAGTATTTTTGGCTTTTCTTTATTGCCCGCATCTTTTGAACCTGTGATTCTTATGATCTTACCGCCAGGGGCCTTTTTAACCTTGGGCTTATTAATTGGTTTAATCAATAAGATCTCTAATATGAAAGCATCGGAGGAGTAATCAATGAATTTAATCATCATTCTAATTAGTGCGATCTTTATTAATAATTTTGTCCTGTCACGATTTTTAGGGATTTGTCCATTTTTAGGAGTATCAAAACAAGTTGAAACAGCTCTAGGTATGGGGGTGGCGGTAACCTTTGTTATGGCTCTTGCCTCAGCGATCACCTTTGTCGTTCAATATGCAATTCTTGATCCCTTTGGCCTTGGTTATTTACAAACAATTGCCTTTATATTGGTAATCGCAACTTTAGTTCAACTTGTCGAGATGATCATTCGAAAAATGAGCCCCTCTCTTTATCAAGCATTAGGTGTTTATTTACCCTTAATCACGACAAACTGTGCTGTCTTAGGGGTAGCGCTTTTAAATATTCAATTTGAATATAATTTTATTGAAACGATTTTTAATGGTATCGGAGCGGCTTTAGGCTTCACGCTAGCAATCGTCCTTTTTGCTGGAATTAGGGAACGTCTTGAAATCGCTGCAGTGCCAAAATCCTTGGAAGGTTTTCCGATTGCACTCATTACTGCCGGCTTAATGGCAATTGCATTTCTGGGCTTTTCAGGAATGCAATTAGGATAAGGAAGGTAGAAAATGTTAAGTACAATTTTAGTTCCTGTTGGTATTCTAGGCGCATTTGGTCTTGTGTTTGGAATTGGTTTGGCGATTGCCGC
This sequence comes from uncultured Lachnospiraceae bacterium, assembly GCA_964632785.1. Lineage (GTDB taxonomy): Bacteria > Bacillota > Clostridia > Eubacteriales > Eubacteriaceae > Acetobacterium. Next base: position 60,309 of record CAZWEU010000005.1, read on the forward strand.
TCGAGTTTTTGAAGTTTACGTCGACCCCAGAATTCCACAAATTAATGCTGCCCTACCAGGTGCAAATTGTGGCGGCTGTGGCTTTCCGGGTTGTGACGCATTGGCAACCAACATTGTCGAAGGTAAGGCACCGGTCGATGCCTGTCCGGTCGGTGGTCCGGAATGTGCTGCAGCGATAGCGGAAATTATGGGCCTAGAAGCTGGAAATGCTGTTAAATTGGTAGCGACAGTGATCTGCCAAGGAACCTGTGAAACAGCACCCAACCGTGCTGAGTATTACGGTGAAATGGATTGTCGAGAAGCCATGGTTGCTTCAGGTGGTCCTAAAGGGTGTCGGTATGGGTGCATGGGATTTGGCACCTGTAAAGATGTCTGTCCCTTTGATGCAATTGTTATGGGAGACGATGGACTTCCAAAAGTTGATCCTCAAAAATGCACAGCCTGTGGTAAATGCATCGAGGCTTGCCCAAAATCGATTATGAAGCTAGTGCCCGCTAAGCAAGATATAATTGTGAAATGTCATAATCTAGACCGTGGTAAAAACGCCCGTCTAACCTGCTCTACCGCCTGTATTGCCTGTGGTAAATGTGTTAAGGCCTGCCCCTTTGATGCCATTAAGGTTGTCAATAAATGTGCCATCATTGATTATGATAAATGTCGTCAGTGTTATGAGTGTGTTCTTGTTTGTCCAATGAATTGTATCTCAGGGCAACCAGAGATTGGTAAAGAAACCGCATATATCATCGATGAAAATTGTATTGCTTGTAGTATTTGCGCTAAACATTGCCCAGTAGATGCAATTAGTGGTGAGATTAAGAAACCACCATATGTGATCGATCACGATATGTGTATTGGTTGTGGCATTTGTTTTGAAAAATGCCGTTTCTCAGCCATTGAGATGCGTCTAAATAAGGACCAGAACGTAATCAATTAGGTTACCACAAACCCCCCTCACTGTAGTGTAATCTCGTGAAGGGGTTTGTTTTAGTGTGTTTTCAGATAAAATTTAGGATATTACTATAAAAAGTCATTAAAATCTGTTAAAATAAGAGTTGAGATTTTTAAAGAATAAATAAGTCATCCGAGGAGGTATTTAGATTACATACGCGTATCAGGTAAAGTTTGAACACCAAAAGACATTAAAAGAGGAATTAATTCAAGGCTATGGATACTCTAGCCGTTTAATTCGTGAACTTAAACGATTTGGTAAAATAAAAATAAATGGAGAAACGGTTTCCTTAAATACAGAAATAAAAAATGGTGACGAAATTGTAATAGCAATGCCTCGCGAGAAACGTGATGTCATTGCCGCTCCTGGAAAACTCGATATTATCTACGAAGATTGTGAAATACTAATTCTTAATAAGCCTCCTTATTGTGTAACTCATCCGACCAGAAAAAACCAGCACGATACCTTAGCTAATTTTATCAGTCACTATTGGCTAGAAACAGACGTAGAAGCTAAAATTCGCTTTATTATGCGACTTGACCGTGACACAACCGGCCTAATTGCTGTTGCTAAAAATAAATATATCCATCATTTTGTACAAAAACAGATGGCCCGGCAAACAGCAAAAAAAAAATACATTGCCTATGTCTGCGGAGTTTTTGCTGAAAAATCAGGAGTGATTGATCAAGCGATTGGTTTAAAAGAAGGTGAATCTATCCGCAGAAGTGTTCTTGAGTTAGGTCAACAAGCAGTTACTCATTATCGTGTGCTAGAAGAATTTAAAGTGGCTAGTCTAGTTGAATTAGAACTTGAGACCGGTCGAACCCACCAAATTAGAGTGCATCTTGCCTATATTGGTCATCCAATCCTAGGAGATTCTTTATATTATTCTGACGTATCACGCGAACTTAGCCAAGAACTAGAGGTCCACTATCAAGCACTTCACGCATCAGAACTTAGACTATCTCTTCCTCAAAAAGAAGAATTATTTGTTAAGGCAAAGGTTCAGAATAATATGATAGAATTAAACAATCAATTAATGAAATTAAGAGGTAAGGAATGAGTATTAAAGAGAAAAAAGGGATTCAAAGAAAAAAGAAAAAAAATCATATACTAGTTAAAATTTTATTAGTTCTGCTAGTATTGGCGATTATCAGTGGTGGGTTTATGTATTCCATTTATGCAGCTAATCGAATGGATATTTCAACCTATGAGTATCAGATAAAGGATAAAACTGATGTTTTTTCTGCTAACAATGTATTGATTGCTGAATTATACATTAAAAACCGAACCAATGTGACAATTGATCAAATTCCAATCCACTTGCAACAAGCCCTTATTGCTGTAGAGGATTCGCGTTTTTATACCCATATGGGGATAGATCCCTTTGGTATTGTTAGGGCTTTTTTTGCAAATGTTGCCAGTAGTGGAATCGGAGAAGGAGCTAGTACGATAACCCAACAATTATCGCGCGTTCTTTTTTTACCGGATATTGCATCAGAGAAGACTTTTAACCAATCATTTATCCGAAAACTCAAAGAAATTTCCATTGCGCTACAATTAGAAGAAAAGTACACAAAAGACCAAATACTAGAAATGTATTTTAATGAATATTATTTTGGGTCTGCAGCATATGGCATTGAAGAAGCAGCTAAAACGTATTTTAACAAGAGTGTTTCCGAAGTTAATCTTGCCGAGGCCGCGATGTTAGCGGGATTGCCACAGGCACCAAGTGCTTATGCACCAAATTCAGATTTCGAAGCTGCAAAAAATCGACAAGGCCAAGTTCTCCACCGCATGGTCAAAGAAAAATATATTACCCAAGAGGAAGCTGATGCGGCCAATGCTTTTGAGATTGTCATTCGCGATCCCGAGACCATCGATAATGATAATCAAATTGTCGATGGTTATGAGTCATATGTCAATATGGTATTACAAGAATATGCCGTGAGTCGAT
>CAZWEU010000006.1:0-60458 GCA_964632785.1 uncultured Lachnospiraceae bacterium
GTCATCAAAACTGGCGGGATATTTCTCAAAAGGCTGACACGAATGTCTGTATCAAAGCTTTTACCGATGATTCAAGTCCTTCTGCCTCCACTAGCTACCGGACCCATGTGGAAAATGAAGGCTGGCAAGACTGGAAAAACAAGGGTGAAATGAGCGGTAGTTCAGGTCAGTCTCGCCGCTTAGAGGCTATCGCCATTAAAACTGATAGCCCCGACTATGATTTAGGGGTAAAATATAAAAGCCATATTGAGAATTTAGGCTGGGAAAAAGATTATCAGGAAGACGGTGCCCCTAGTGGCACAAGTGGTCAATCACTTCGCCTAGAAGCCATTCAAATTGACTTAACTGGAAGCGATGCCAAGAACTTTGATATCTACTACCGGGTCCATGCTGAAAATCTAGGCTGGCTGGATTGGGCCAAGAATGATGAACAAGCGGGAACTACTGGCCTTGCTTATCGCCTCGAAGCGATTGAAATTATAATCCAAGCCAACGGCTTAGTTGCTCCCGGTCCTGAAGAGCGCCCTTTTGTCAAAAACGACTAAAAGTTTAGCACTTATCATTTACCCTTATTACTCTTTAACATAAACAAAGAAAGTTAAAATTTGAAAATTTTAACTTTCTTTGTTTTGATTTAATGCTAATTTATTTTTTGTCATTAGCCTTTTCAGACTTATTATTATATCTTGGTAAAACAATCGAAAAAGTACTACCCTCATTGGGAACTGATTCTATTTTTATTTTTCCACCATGATTTTGGACGATAAAATCAGCAATATTAAGGCCTAGTCCAACCCCGCCTAAGGCCCGGTTTCGACCATCATCAACCCGATAAAAGCGACTTAAAACTTTTTCTTTTTCCTCTTCCGTCAGACCGACCCCATTGTCTTTAACGGCGACGGTAACATGGCGTTTACTCTGAGTCAGGCATAATTGAATCTGTCCATCTTCCGGTGTGTATTTAATGGCATTATCCAGAAGGATGCGAACCGCTTGTTTAAGCCTTTCCTGATCTCCTCGATAATAAATACCCTTGTTAATCTTAGGGATTAATCTGATGTTTTTATCGGTCGCTAGGGTTTCCATCAGTTCGACTAATTGACCGCACAAGGCCGATAAATCAAAATTTTCAATCTCCATTTCAAGCCGCTGGTTCTCCGCTTGGGCTAATAATAATAACTCGGAAATTAATTTGGCCATGGTCTCACTTTCGCTTGAAATGTTTTCAAGCCATTTTAGGTTATCTTTAATGACCTCATCTTCCTTGAGTTTCAACACCTCAATATTGGTTTGAATCACCGTTAATGGTGTTCTGAGTTCATGGGAAGCATTGGCAATGAAATTTTTCTGGTCTTCAAAGGTTTCGCGAATTGGTTGCAAAGATTTCCCCGCCAAAAAATAACTGATGGGAATCAATACCGCCACCGATCCTAGCCCAATCAAGAGAAGAAAGGAAATCACATAAGTCACAATCGACCGTTCGGTACTAACCTGTTGAAAAACTTGGAGAATATAGTCCCCCGTATTTTTAGAATATTTAACGGTATAAACCCGATAATCCAATCGTTCGGTGCTAAAGGTCTCAAAATGCGGAAATTCACTGCTATTAATAACCACCTCATAACCTTTTGTAATTAGACTATGATCTTCTAACTTCATACTCTTAACTGTATTTTGATTGGTCCACATAATAAATTGATAACCAAATTTGTCATGAACCGACTCCACTGTCCCTGGCGAGCTCGGAAGAACCTTACCTTCATTTTCAATAATTTCTTTTGCCACATTGGTCAGATACATTTCGCCGGATAAATTTAAGCTCCACTTGACTAAGAAGCCCAGTAAGAAAATGAATATAACCATGAAAATAATTAGAATTAAGGTGTTAAAAATGGTTATTTTTCGCTTGATCTCTCTAAACATCGTCATCAACGCTCCACTTTATCTTTTGCCAAGTGTATAACCAACCCCTCGAATGGTATCGATTTTTACCTGTGTATCGATAATTTTCTTTCGCAAATTATGGACATAGATTTCAATGTTATTTTCATTTACTTCTTTATCAAAACCCCAGACCCTATCCAGTATCTGTTCTCTAGTAAAGACTTGATTGGGCCGTTTTAATAGCATTTCCAGAATTTTAGCCTCTTTCACCGATAATTTAAACTCTTTTTCCTTGGTTTGGAGGACATTTTTCTTGGTATTAAAGCTGACATCTTCAAACTCAATCGTTTCCCCTTTGATTCCATGGTCGGGGCGCCGACCAAGGGCCCGAATTCGGGCAAATAATTCTTTTGCCGAAAAGGGTTTGACTAAATAATCATCCGCTCCTTGATCTAAGCCTTTGACTTTATCATCAATGGTCCCCTTAGCCGTTAACATCATGACCGGTGTATTGATTCCTTGTTCTCGGATCTCTTGCAAAATTTCAGCCCCGCTTTTTAAGGGTAACATGATATCAAGGACAATCACATCATAAATCGGATTTAATGCAAACAGCAAACCCTCTTCACCATCATTGGCAACATCACAGTCAATATTCTGGATCTTACACAATTCTTGAAGTGCATCGGTTATCTTTTTTTCATCTTCGACAAAAAGTATGCGCATAAAGTTATTCCTCCCCATTCTTAATCTTTTCTTTAATTATAAGTGATCTTCCTTAATTCTGCATGAAAACACCGGTCTGGGCAAGGCTCTTCTTACGATTTATTTGTTAAGCAAGGCCTTTTCAAAGATATCAAGGGCACAATCAATTTCCTCTCGGCTGACGTTTAGAGGCGGAACAAACCGAATGGCAGATTGTCCGGCCCCAACCAGCAATAAGCCAAGATCCATGGCTTTTTTAATAACGTCAATAACATTTCCTTCAATTTGGACACCAACCATTAGACCCATGCCACGAACATCTTTAATACGAGGGTTTTTTTCTTTCAACGCAATTAGTTTCTCCTTAAGGTAATCCCCTTTTTCTTCAACCTCGGCTAAAAAACCCGGTCCTGTGATCGTGTCAACTACATACTTAGCCGCTGAGCTAACCAGTGGATTGCCACCAAAGGTGCTGGCGTGGGTTCCTGGTATAAAGGCTTTGGCGACCTTATCACTCGCAATAATCCCGCCGATGGGAACCCCGCCACCAAGCCCTTTTGCCATCATAACGACATCGGGCAGGACCCCATATTGTTGGTAGGCAAAGAACTTTCCGCTACGGCCAATCCCCGATTGAACCTCATCAAAAATCAAGACAATATTTTCTTTATCACAAAGAGCCCGTACTTCCTCTAAGTATTTTTGATTGGCCGGGTGGATCCCGCCTTCTCCCTGGATCGGCTCGAGGATAATCCCACAGGTTTTTTCTGACACTTGATTCTTCAAGGCTTCAATATCATTAAAAGGAACATGATAAATTTCCGGCATCAAAGGTTCTAAATTGCGTTGGTATTGTTTTTGACCCGTTGCCGTAATGGCGGCATAGGTCCGTCCATGAAAAGACTGCTTCATGGCAATAATTTCCACTGCTTCTTTATTCTTTTCAATTTTCCCATAAATGCGACACAACTTAAGGGCTGCTTCACAGGCTTCGGCCCCGCTATTACAAAAGAACACCTTATCGAGACCACTCGTTGCGACTAACTTTTCCGCTAGTTCAACCATGGGCTTTGTCCAGTAAAGATTCGAAACATGAAACAGAGCATCCATTTGATCTTTCATGGCCGCGATTAGCCCAGGATGACTGTGTCCCAAACAATCAACGGCAATACCCGCCACAAAATCAAGATACTCTTTTCCCTTAGCATCTTTTAGATAAGAGCCTTTTCCTTCTTCAAAAACAATTGGAAAGCGATTGTAGGTCGCCATTAATACTGCATTACCACGTTTAATCATTTTTTTCTCCTCTATTTTTTAATCACGAATCATCGTTCCCACACCAGCTGCTGTAAAGAGCTCAAGCAAAAGGGAATGTTCAACTTTTCCATCAAGAATATGGACCGAGTGAACCCCTTGACGGAGGGCATCGACACTATTTTCAACCTTGGGGATCATCCCCCCGGAAATTACACCCTCTTCAATAAGTCTTGACACATCATCGATATAGAGGCGATGGATAATCGATTCCGGATTCTCATAATCCATGTAAACCCCATCCGTATCGGTTAAATAAATCAATTTTTCTGCTTTCAGATGGGTGGCAATGGCATAAGCGACATGGTCGGCATTAATATTGTAAGACTGCCCCCTTTTGTCCGTTCCAATCGGGGCAATAATGGGTAAAAAATCTTCTTTCAGTAGGGCATTAAGAATGCTCCCATTGACTTGGATAATATCACCCACGTAGCCGATATCAGAATTATTGACCAGCTTTTTTTTAACTTTTAGCAGGCCGCCGTCTTTTCCAGAAATCCCGACCGATTGAATGTCGCGATTTTGCATGAGCTGGACCAGCTCTTTATTGATTTTTCCCGACAGAACCATCTCGGCCACGCCGACTACTTTCTCACTGGTGACACGTAGGCCTTCGACAAATTCAGTCTGAATATCCAAATCATTAAGCAGGAGTGAAATATCTTTTCCACCGCCATGGACAATGATCGGTTGAATCCCGACTAAACGCATCAAAGCGATGTCATCCATGATCGATTCTTTGATTTTTTCATCGTACATAAAGCTACCACCATATTTAATGACCATAATTTTCTTTTTAAATTGTTGGATATAGGGTAGTGCCTCAATTAATATATTTGCTTTTTCAATGTATTTTTCCATTTTCCCTCGCTTTCGATTCGTATTTAAGTCCGGTAGTCGCCATTAATTTTGACATAATCATAGGACAAGTCACAGCCCCAAGCGATTGCTTTCTCATCGCCTTGGGTCAGTTCAATATCAATGCGTAGATCATCTTCGGCCAAGACTTTAGTTGCCTCTTCTTCATCAAAGGCAATCGGATGCCCGTCATTTAAGAGAGTCAGCATACCGGCTTGGCTTGAAAATACCAGCGACACCTGGGCCGGGTCAAAGCAAACCCCTGAATAACCAAGGGCGCATAAGACTCTTCCCCAGTTGGCATCTTGGCCAAATAATGCTGTTTTGACAAGATTAGAGGTGATCACCGATTTTGCTAAGGTGATTGCATCGTCTTTCGTTTTTGCCCCGCGCACCTCAACTTCTACAAATTTAGTGGCCCCTTCGCCATCCCGAATAATCTTTTTTGCCAATGTTTTGTGGACGTATAAAAAAGCATCTTTAAAGGCTTGAAAGTCCGCATCTTGGCGCCTAAGTTCGCGGTTTTCGGCCATTCCATTGGCCATGGCCACAACCATATCATTGGTGGAGGTATCGCCATCAACGGAGATCATATGATAACTTTCGGCGACGCTTTCTTTTAATAAGGCATCAAGAAGGGCCGGATCAATGAATACATCGGTCGTGACAAAAGATAGCATGGTTGCCATATTGGGGTGGATCATCCCCGACCCCTTTGCCATCCCGGCAATTCTGATCGTTTTTCCCTTTACCACCACTTCGACCGCGATCGTCTTAATCTGGGTATCCGTGGTCATGATTGCCTGAGCGGCATTGCCCCCAGCATCTGCCTCACTCGTCAGGTCATGGCTAAAAGACTCAATCCCGGACATTATTTTTTCAAGTGGTAAGGAGACCCCAATCACACCGGTTGAAGCAATGAGGATATCTTCTTCTTCTAAGTCAAAAACAGCGGCCATTTTTTGGGCAGTTGCCACGACCGCATCTTGGCCCTTTTGGCCCGTGCAGGCATTGGCATTACCACTATTAATAATGATCGCCTGTTTTTTAGGATTTTTCATTACTTGATTACACCATAAGATCGGCGCCGCTTTAACGCAATTTGTCGTCGTCATAATCGCCGTCGCCGCTGGTTTTTCCGACACTAAGATGGCTAGATCTTTTTTTCCTGACTGTTTAAGACCACAGTGAAAGCCACCGGTTTTAAAGCCCTTGGGGAAATTGATCATTCCGTCTTCAATAATTTTCATTTTTACCTCTCTTCTTAAATCGGAAAATCGGAAATCAGATCGATTCCCATTTTTTCATCGATATTAAAAACAATATTCATATTCTGAACCGCCTGGCCGGCTGCCCCCTTAATTAAATTGTCAATTGCCGCCACGACAATCACCCGATTGGTTCGCTGATTAATTTTAAAGCCAATATCGACAAAGTTTGACCCTCTGACCCAGCGGGTTTCAGGCATTTTTTCACCAGTCAAGCGAATGAAATATTCGGCTTGATACATCTCTTGGTAGGCTTCTTTAAGATCATTCATTTTAACACCCGGCTTGAGATTTGCATAGGACAAAGTTAGGATACCCCGATTCATGGGGACCAGGTGCGGGGTAAAAAGGACATTGAAATTTTTGTCATTTAAGCGTCTGAGCTCTTGTTCGATTTCTGGTGTATGGCGGTGGTCGCCAATCTTATAGGCCTTGATTGATTCATTGACCTCACCGTAGAGTAAAGCGGTGCTTAGCCCTCTTCCGGCCCCCGAAACCCCCGATTTTGCATCGATAATAATACTCTTTTCATCGATTAAATCATTTTTAATTAGCGGTGCTAAACTGAGGATGCCACAAGTCGTATAGCAACCGGGATTTGAAATCAGCCGGGTCTTTTTAATTGCCTCCCGATGGAGTTCACACAGTCCATAAACAGCCTGATCGATAAGGTCATAAGAATCATGCTCGGTCTGATACCAGTCTTGATAGACGGCCAGATCCTTTATTCGATAATCGGCCCCTAAATCGATGATAATGGTTTGATCAAGAATTGATTGATTGATCATTTTTGAGGCAATCCCATGGGGTAGAGCTAAAAAAACCACATCCGAGACGGCTGCTAATGCCTCGATATCGCCAGGCTCACAGATTAAATCGGTCAGATCTTGGTAGTTACCATAAAGATCGCTATATTTTTCGCCCGCGTAACTTCTTGAGCCTATTTTAACCACTTCAACCTCCGGGTGTCTGAGTAATAAACGGACGATTTCTTGACCGGCATAACCGGTTGCGCCAATAACTGATGCTTTTATCATTTTATTTCCTTCTTTCTTTATATTTAAATCACGACTAATCGGGCAATCACTCTATCTTAAATAAGTATCCTTTAATCTATCCTCACTGTAAAAAGGATGATCGTTTTGTATTATAAATCTTCTGCAGTGAATAATCAAGCATAATTTTGTATATTTATTAATACTTTTTAATTATTTTGATTTATACTTGATTTATTGTTGTTAAGACTGTATAATCATTCATGAAATAACTTACTAATTAAAAGTTTCAGGAGGAACGACAGTTGAAAAAGAAAGTAATTCTCGCCTATTCAGGCGGCTTGGATACAACCACCATTGTCCCATGGTTAAAGAACACTTATGACTACGAGGTTATTGGCGTATGTGTCGATGTTGGTCAAGGAACAGAGCTAGACGGTCTTGAAGAGCGGGCTTTAGCCTCTGGGATTAGCAAACTTTATATTGAAGACGTAACGGACGAATTTATTGACGACTATGTTTGGCCAGCGCTCAAAGCGGATGCTATTTATGAAAAGAAATATCTCTTAGGAACTGCTCTGGCCCGTCCCTTAATCGCCAAGACATTAGTTGAAATAGCCGAGCGTGAAGGAGCGGAAGCGATTTGCCACGGGGCAACCGGCAAAGGAAATGATCAAGTTCGATTTGAATTAACCATTGGCGCCTTAGCACCACAACTAAAGATTATCGCTCCTTGGCGAATCTGGGATATTAAATCCCGTGAAGATGCCATGGAATATTGCATCATGCATGATATTAAAGTTCCAATGACCGTTAGCAACAGCTATAGCCGCGACAAAAACATCTGGCACATGAGCCATGAGGGCCTAGAACTTGAAGATCCGACTTTAGAGCCCCAATATAAAAAACTCCTGCAGATGACCACCCCCTTAGAAGAAACCCCTGATGAGGCTGAGGTGGTAACCATTGAATTTGATCAAGGTATTCCGATCACCTTAAATGGCCAAGCCATGGATGGTCGTCAATTACTAGAGACCCTTAATGTCATCGGTGGTCGCCATGGGGTTGGCGTTGTCGACTTAATCGAGAACCGCGTAGTTGGTATGAAATCGCGGGGGATTTACGAAACGCCGGGCGGGTCTATCCTTTATAAGGCTCATGAAGAACTTGAACACATGTGTCTAGACCGTCAAACCTTTGGTTTTAAGCAACAAGCAGCCGTTAAATTTGCCGAATTAGTCTATAATGGTGAATGGTTTACCCCCCTTCGGGAAGCCCTGACCGCTTTTGTCGATGAGACTCAAAAAACAGTGACGGGACAAGTCGAGCTTAAACTCTATAAAGGAAACATTATCTTGGTCGGTGTGTCCTCAGAATATTCCTTATACAATGCTGAAATTGCTAGCTTCACAACAGGCGATCTTTATGATCACAAGGATGCCGAAGGATTTATCAACCTCTTTGGCCTACCCCTAAAGGTTCGGGCCCTCATGCGCTTGAGCAAAGAAGAAAAAAACAAAGGGGAATAATGGTGAAAAAAATGTGGGGCGGTCGCTTTTCCAAAGCGACCGATAACTTAACCGATGATTTCAATTCATCTATTTCCTTTGACCAACGTTTATATGCAGAAGATATCCAGGGCAGCATCGCCCATGCTCAAATGCTAGGCCATCAAGATATCATCTCCCTAGAGGAATCTAAATTAATCGTTGCCAGCCTTAAAGAGATTAAGAATGATATTGAAGCTGGTAGCTTGGAATTTCAAGTTACCATGGAAGATATTCATATGAATATCGAAGCGATTCTAACCGAACGGATTGGCCATGTGGGTAAAAAGCTCCACACCGGTCGAAGTCGAAATGATCAAGTAGCAACCGATATGCGCCTTTATGTTAAAAAAATTGCCGGTGAATCCAAACACTTGGTCCAAACCCTAATCGAAACCTTACTCGATTTGGCCCAAGACCATACCCAGACAATTATGCCTGGCTATACCCATCTGCAACGGGCCCAGCCGATCACCTTTGCCCATCACTTAATGGCCTACGTTGAAATGTTCAAGCGTGATGTCATCCGCTTTAACCAAGTCATGACCATGGCTGATACCCTTCCTTTAGGATCAGGTGCATTAGCCGGCACCACTTATCCGCTCGATCGTCAAATGGTGGCTAAGGCCCTTGATTTTAGCCAGGTCTCCTTAAATAGTCTTGACGCCGTCTCCGATCGTGATTTTTGTATCGATTTTTTACATGCCGCTTCGGTCTTAATGATGCACCTGAGTCGCTTTTCCGAAGAAATTATCTTATGGTCAAGCAGTGAGTTTAATTTCATCACCCTCGATGATGCCTTTAGCACTGGCAGCAGTATCATGCCCCAGAAAAAAAACCCTGATATTGCCGAACTGGTCCGGGGTAAAACCGGCCGGGTCTATGGTGATTTAATCAGCCTTTTAACGACCATGAAAGGCCTTCCCCTAGCCTACAACAAGGATATGCAAGAAGATAAGGAGCCGGTTTTTGATGCCTTTGATACCATTGAAATTGCTTTGATCACCTTTAACAAGATGATTAAAACCCTTAGTGTCAATCAAGATGTGATGAAAAAAGCCGCCGCTGGTGGTTTTTCAAATGCCACCGATGCCGCTGATTATTTAGTCAAACAAGGCCTGGCCTTTCGGGATGCCCATGAGATCATTGGGAAATTGGTTTTTTATGCATTAGAGAAAGACAAGAGCTTAGATGAGTTAACACTAGCTGAATATCAGGCCATCTCACCGGCTTTCACGGAGACGATTTATCAGGCCATTGATTTAAAGACCTGCGTCAATGAGCGTGACCTCATTGGTGGCCCCGCTGAAAAGCAAGTGCGAATGGCCATTTCCATCAACCGGCAATGGTTAGCCGAAATGCTCAGCTGATCCTAACAAATCAATCACCAAAAACCCTCCTATATATAGGGAGGGTTTTTTAGCGCATAAGACCTGACCGATTATCAAGTTTCTGCTAAAGGCTTGGCTGGCAATAGAGTCAATAAGACGCCCACTAAAATGGCCCCAAAGCCGATAAAAGCTAAAATCGTCGGCACCTCACCAACAAAGATAATCACCAAAATAGGGTTTAAGATCGGTTCAATCAAGGAAATAATCGATGCTTTCAAGCTGGAAATTAGTTTGATCCCCCGTAGCATAAAAAGATAGGATAAGCCAATTTGAAAAAAACCGAGATAGACCAGCGACAGCCAGCCGACCCTGGTAATGTGCGTAAAATTAAATTGCCCCCTAAAAACAACCACCATAATGATAGCCAAAATCATATTATTTAAACCCACCACCGTCTGGTCTGAAAAATCATAATCTTTCTCCAAAAAATATTGGACCATGGCGTAAGCAATCCCATTTGTTAGGGCTAGCAAGTCGCCGATTAAGTTACCGCCACTTGAATCTCCTAAAATGATAATAATCCCGATTAAAATAAAAATCCGCGGAATTAATTCGTTGGCGGTAATTTTTTTCCCTTTGATTATATAGTAAAGATATAACCATAAAGGGGCCGTACATTGAAAAATAATAGCATTGGCAGCGGTGGTTATTTTTGTCGTCAAGACGAAGATAATACTTAGATAGGCATAGGATAAGGCCAAGATGATGGTATTTTTACCGATCTTTATTTTTCGCCACTGGATAAAGGGTAAGAAAAATAATGACGCCGTTACAGCTCGGATAAAGGTAATGGTAAATGCACTGCTATCGATTAACTTGATAAAAAGGCCACCCGTGCCAAAAAGCGTGGCTGCCACAACCACATAAATGATTCCTTTAGTCTCTTTCATATGTCGCTCCTCTGCTCTTTCAACTATTACATATTTTTACTCTTTGTTTCAATCGCCATTTCCTTTATAATCAAACTAGGAGGTGTCCTATGCTATCAAAAATTTACAGTTGTGGTTTACTCGGTGTCGATGGCCAAATCGTTACCGTCGAAATTGATATTTCTCGCGGACTGCCAGGCTATTCCCTCGTCGGTTTACCGGATGCCGGTATTAAAGAATCCAAGGACCGGGTCTTTTCCGCCATTAAAAATTCTAATTACCACTATCCGATGGAACGCATCACCATTAATCTGGCCCCAGCTGACCTTAAAAAAGAAGGCTCGGCTTATGATCTGCCCATTGCTATTGGCATCCTCGCCTCGTCAGACCAACTCCCTTGTCAGGCCTTAGAGGACTATTTAATCATTGGTGAATTATCCCTCAGTGGTAAAATCCGTTCAATCAATGGCGTTCTTCCCATGGTTTTAGCCGCTAAGAAAAACAAACTCACCAAGGTCATTGTCCCCTATCAAAACCGCCTTGAGGCCGCTGTTGTCGATGGTGTGGCTGTTTATCCCCTGAGCTGCCTGTCTGATTGCATCGATTTTCTAAAGGGTGAACTGATCATCGACCCCTTTAAGGTCGATAGTAGCAGCCTTCTTAATCCTAAGGACAAGATCTATCCCTTGGATTTTTCCGATATTCGCGGTCAGGACCAAGCCAAACGAGCCCTTGAAATTGCGGCCGCCGGTAGCCATAATGTCTTGCTGTCTGGTCCACCCGGCTCTGGTAAAACCATGCTTGCTAAGGCCTTTCCTAGTATTCTGCCCAAGCTGACCTTAGACGAATCACTGGAAATTACTAAGATCCACAGTATCTCAGGTCTTTTAAATAATCAGCCCTTGGTTTGTCTCCGGCCCTTTCGTGCTCCCCACCATACTATTTCAAAAACGTCTTTAATCGGTGGTGGCCGCTTTCCCAAGCCTGGCGAAGTCTCGCTGGCCCATTTAGGGGTACTTTTCTTAGACGAGCTCCCAGAATTCCATAAATCCGCCTTGGAAGTCCTGCGCCAACCTCTTGAAGATGAGACGGTCAGCATCTCGCGGGTGACGGCCTCATTGACCTTTCCGGCCAAATTTACCTTGATTGCCTCCTTAAACCCCTGCCCCTGCGGCTATTTAAATGATCCCCAGCACGAGTGTCTCTGTTCACCCCGCCAGATCAGAAATTATCGCGGTAAAATCTCTGGCCCCCTGCTCGACCGGATGGATATCTTTCTCAATGTCCCATCACTGCCTTTTGAAGAGATTCAAAACCGGCTAAAGGGCGAATCCTCGGAGGTCATAAAAAAGCGCGTCGATGCGGCTAGGCTCATTCAAAATGATCGTTATCAGGCCAGCCCTATCTTTTTTAATTCTCAGTTAACCCCCCAATTACTTGAAAGCCACTGCTACCTAGACCAGCCTAGCCAGGTGATGATGGAAAAATGTTACCATAAAATGAATCTTAGTGCTCGCGGCTACCATCGAATTTTAAAATTATCGCGGACCATTGCTGACTTAGCTGCTTCGCCGACCATCCAAATCAACCACTTGTCAGAAGCCATCCAGTATCGCGACTTGCAAATATTTGACAGCTAATCGAAAACCTCATTTCAAAAGAACTTGTAACAAGCATCGAAAAAACCGATATTTCTATCGGTTTTATTTTGTGCTAGCCTTTCTCCTTCGCAGAACTATAATCCCCACGACACCGATGATCACTAATGCTAAGCTAATCAGCTGAGCAATCCTAAAACCGAAGAACATTAGGCTATCGGTTCGTAGGCCCTCGATAAAAAATCGGCCAATAGAATAGCCTGATAAATAAACAAACAATAATTCGCCATTTACTACTTTAAACTTTTTCTCATAGAAAAACAAAAACCCAAAGACCAGCAGGTTCCAAATCGATTCATACAAGAAGGTCGGGTGGACTTGAATAAGGCCAAGAAGGGGATCCTTGACGGTAATTGCCCAAGGCAAGTTTGTCTCGCCCCCATAAGCTTCTTGGTTGAAAAAGTTCCCCCACCGGCCAATCGCCTGTCCAAGTGGTAGGCCGGGAATAATGGCATCGGCTAAGGCAAAAAAATCAATTTTTCGCACGCGGCAAAAGGTAATAGCAACCATGATCCCCGCGATAATACCACCATGGATGGCCAGTCCGCCATTCCAAATGGCAAAGATCTCTTGGGGATGATTGCGATAATAATCAAGGGAAAAAAGAACATAATAGAGTCGTGCCCCAATGATAATGGCTGGGGTCATGTAGAGAAAAAAATCCAAGACATCATCTGAGGATAGACGATAATTAGGTGCTCGTTTAATGGCCAGCAGCAGCCCAAAAACAAGGGCTGCTGCAATAAAAATACCATACCAGCGAACTTCCAAGTCAAAGGCCGTAAATGCGATGGGGTTTGGCGGATTCATCATTAGAGAATCGTTGCCAATTGACCGTTCTTTGCTCCAGCGGCATTTCCTTCTTCAACATCAAGATGCATATCTAAGCGGAAATCCGGATGAACGCGGACTAAAACATTATCAAAAATTAGCCCTCTGGGCCCATCTAATTTTACCGAGACAATGTCTTTATCCGCTAATTCAAATTCGGCTGCTTCGGCCGGGCTCATGTGAATATGGCGGGCTGCCACAATGGCCCCGCTGCTAATATCAACGGCTCCTGCTGGGCCGACAATCCTTAAGCCGGGTGAGCCTTGTGTGTCGCCAGAATTTCGAAGGGGTGCCTTAATCCCTAAAGCAAAACAATCACTGACCGATAACTCCACCTGAGTTTCTGGCCGCACGGGCCCTAAGATGCGAACCCCTTTAATGGCTGATTTTGGTCCGACGATGTCGACTTTCTCTTCAGCTGCATACTGACCTGGCTGGGATAAATCTTTCAAGGTCTTTAGCTCATAGCCCTGACCAAATAATACCTGTAAATCTCCCTCTGATAAATGAATGTGTTTGTTTGATAGCCCAATGGGCACTTTTCGTTCCATCTTTATTCTCCTTTTTGTAATGATATTGCTTTATTGTATCCAATTTCTTTGCAAAAGTTAAGTTAAACTTTTCGTCACTTTTTTATCTTCTTTAAATTTACGACTCAATTCAAGCATTTCTCGGGCATGGTCCTTGGTTATTTGGGTCACTTCTGCCCCTCCTAACATCCGTGAAAGCTCGTCATTTTTACCTTCCTTATCCAAATGCTTGAAGGAAACCTCAACCACATCTTGGTGGTCTTTCTTTTCAACCCTGAAGTGGCGGTCGGCCATGGCGGCAATTTGAGGCAGGTGGGTGATGCAAATAATCTGCTGTTGATCGTCGCTACCGGCTAGTGATTGAATCTTTTCAGCGACAATTTGCGCTGTTCGACCACTGATCCCGGTATCAATTTCATCAAATACCATGGTGTCAACCTCACTGAGTCCTCTAAAAATACTTTTTATGCTAAGCATGATCCGCGAAATTTCACCACCAGAGGCCACCTTGCCGAGCGGCTTTAGAGGCGTGCCGGGGTTAACCGAAATCAGAAACTCAATTTGATCTTGGCCTTTTTCTGAAATTCGCTTACGATCATGATCAATTTGAATCTTAACTTGGGCTTTTTCCATTGCCAGATCTTTAAGTTCCCCTTCCAATGACCGCTCGAGTTGCTTGGCTGATTTTAGCCGTAATTCGTATAACTTTTGACCCAGTTGGTAATATTCTGCTTTAAACACTTCCAATTCAAGCTGGTATTTTTCTAAGTGGGCATCACGATTGGACAGTGTTTTTAGGCGGTCTTCAATGGTCTTATAATAATCAAGGACCTCTTTAATATCAAAACCATACTTGCGCTTAAGCCTGTCAATCGTCGCTAAACGTTCTTCAATCGAATCTAGATCGCCACTCGAATATTCTAATTCATCAAGATAATTTCTTAAGTGAAAGGACAGGGATTCAAACTCCGAGAAAAAACCATCTAGCATTTCCCTGTAAGTGTGAAAGCTCTGATCAATTTGACTTATTGCAACCATCATTTCTTGCAAGCCACCAAGCTCATTAAGAATTCCCACGCTTCCCTCGCGATTGCCACCTTGAAGCTTTTCATAAGCCTGGTTGCCATAGGAAAAAAGCTGCTCTTGGTGACTTAAAATTAGTCTTTCTTGGTCTAAGCGGACGTCTTCGCCTAAAACTAAGTGGGCTTCTTTAATTTCTTTTATCTCAAAAGATAAACTTTCTTTTTCACGTTCCATTTCACGTTCGTTTATCTCTAACTTATGAATATGATTCTTAATCTTTTTTAACTGTCTTGCCAACAATTTTATTTCATCAAGATAAGTCTCAAAGCCACCATAGGCATCGACTAGCTTACGATGATTTTCTTTTTTAAACAATGACTGGTGTTCATGTTGGCCATGGATATCGATTAATTCATCCCCCAAACTTTTTAGTTGGCTGACCGTAATCATGATCCCATTGGCCCGGCAAATGTTCTTCCCATGTTGATCGAGTTCCCGCATTAAAATCAATTGACCATCCTCAAGCGGAATACCAAAGGCCTCACACTGGTCTAAAAGATAGGCTTGCTGGCTGATGTCAAAAAGAGCTTGTACCATCATTTTATTTTTTCCCTGACGAATATTAGCTTTATTACCCCGGTTACCTAAAACCATGGTTAAGGCATCAATGACAATCGATTTTCCAGCCCCTGTTTCACCGGTAATGACGTTGAGTCCAAAAGAAAAATCGACAGACAATTTATCAATCAGCGTATAATCTTTTACCTCAAGATTTCTTAGCATCCTTGCCTCCTACTTCATCAGCTTTTTGAATCTTCCAACAATCTCTTCAACAAGATCACGGTTTCGAACCAAGACAAAAATCGTATCATCCCCGGCAATCGTCCCGATCACATCGCTATAGTCCATTGAATCAATGGCTAGAGCGGCGGCCTGACCCATGGCCGGTAGGGTCCGAATCACAATCGTATGGTCGACATAGTCAATGGTTAAGACTGATTCTCTAAAAACGGCCCTGACCCGTTCACTATAAATCGATGCAATATCTTTTAGTGGTGCATAATGCTGCCTGCCTTGGTGATTGGAAATCTTGATTAGTTTTAGTTCTTTTATATCCCGTGAGATAGTCGCTTGGGTCACCATAAAGCCGGATTCTTTTAAGGCCTGAGCGAGGTCTTCTTGGGTTTCAATAACATTATCTTCAATTAATTCAATAATTTTAAGCTGTCTGGATACCTTCATTTTCTACTCCTTATCGGCTTACATATCGGCACAAAGTTTCAATCGCAAACGGTCAAAATAACCTAAATCATTTAGCCGAATCAATTGGGTGAAATAGCGTGAGCGGACTACTTCTACCTCATCTTCTGGGGTGATCGGCACATTAACCTGGCCATCTAAGGTAACCATGATCTCCTTTTCGCGATTGCCAAATTTTAGCTCAATCACTTCTTCATCAGAGAGCACATAAGCCCGATCATGGAGGCGGTGGGGACAAATCGGATTTAAGACCATGATATTGGCTTTGGGTGAGACAACCGGTCCGCCAGCCGCTAAAGAATAACCCGTCGATCCAGTTGGAGTTGAGATGATTAGGCCATCGGCTCGGAAAGAATCAATTTTAGAACCACTGGCATAGGCTTGAATTTCAATCATCCTCGACCCTGAACTTTTGACTAAGACATCGTTAAGAGCCACATACTCTTTTTCAGCTTCATTTTTTCTGCGCAGGGTACAGGTAAGCATTCGTCGCTCTTCCAACTCAAAATCCCCATCCCTTAGCTGGCTTAAAGCGGCCTGGTAGGAACCAGCTTCTTCCTCGGTCAAAAATCCTAATTTCCCCAAGTTAAATCCTAAAATTGGAATGTTATGAAAACAAGTATTACGGGCCACATAGAGTAAGGTCCCATCCCCGCCAAGGCTGATTACACAATCACAATTGATAAAAAAATGTTCTTTGGAAAAAGAGTGGACATTTTTATCTGGATACGTAATTTGCCCATCCATCACGGCGACACTCATGCCTAAACCAAGCAAACTTTTAATGCATTTTATTCCTAATTGATGACTTTCTTTCTTGTCGAGGTTTAGATAGACACCGACGACTTTAAACACTTTGTTTTTTTGCTTCATTGCGTCACCTTATCGTAACTGTTTTTTTGATGAGCCCGGTCAACTACTTGCTTAATTTTTTGCTCCCAATCTCCACTCTCAAGTGGGACTGTATTTTCTGCGAAAAGTAAAAATTCAATATTCCCTTTTTGCCCATGAATTGGTGAATAATCAATCCCTAAGACCGAAAATCCTTGTCCTTCAATGGCTGTGATGGTTTTTTCTAACACTTCGATGTGGACCTTTTTATCACGGATGATACCCTTTTCTCCGACCGCCTCGCGGCGCGCCTCAAACTGGGGTTTGACCAACCAAAGATTGAGGCTTGCGGCCTTCGTCAATTCTTTGATCTTTGGAAGGAGCTTGATAATCGAAATAAAGGAGACATCCATCACCGATCCATCGGCCTTGTTGGTCAATTCTTCAAGACTCAGATAACGAAAGTTTTTCCGCTCTAAACAAACGACCCGGTCATCATTGCGCAATTTCCAATCGAGTTGCCCGTAACCGACATCAACGGCATAGACTTTTTTTGCCTTATTTTGAAGCAAACAATCGGTAAAGCCACCCGTTGAGGAGCCGATGTCGATAAAAGTTTTTCCAACTACGCTAAAATCAAAAACCTCCAGGCCTTTTGCAAGCTTCAAGCCCCCCCGACTAACGTAGGGACAATCCTTGACCTTCACTTGGATGATGGCTTGGCTGTCAATTGCTGTTCCGACCTTGTCCTTGACTTCCCCATTGACGGTAATTGTACCGGCCATGATCGCCTTACGGGCTCGATCAAGGCTGGTAAAAAGATTTTTCTTTACCAATAATTCATCAAGACGTCCTTTCATTTGCTACTCTTTTCTTTGACAAATATAAGTGGCAAGTTCTTGGAGAAAGAGTGTCTTATCACCAATCGGCTTAAGCAAGGCAATGGCTTCCTCTTGTAATTCGGCAACCTTCAATTTCGATGCTTGCAGGCCATATAAACTGACAAAGGTCGACTTATTATTTTTTTCATCACTGCCAATTTGCTTACCCAGAGACGACTGGCTTCCTTCGACATCGAGGATATCATCAACAATTTGAAAGGCTAGGCCGATTCGCTGGCTGTAGCTGATTAAGCGGCCTTGCGTGGCCGGTTGGGCCCTTGCAAGAAGACAACCCGAATAGACACTGGCCTCTAAAAGAGCGGCCGTTTTATGCAGGTGAATATAATCAAGTTGGTGGGTCCCAATCACTTGGTTCTCACTTTCAAGGTCGGCTACTTGGCCACCAATCATGCCGTGAATCCCAGAGGCTCTCATAATCGTTCGCATGGCGATCAGATAATTTTTTAAATCCTCGCCGGTCAAATTCTTTGTCCCTTCAAGCATCGTTTCAACGGCGTAATTAAGGAGGGCATCGCCGGCCAGGATGGCCATGGCTTGGCCATAAACCACGTGATTGGTCGGCTGTCCCCGCCGCAGGTCATCATCATCCATGGCCGGCAGATCATCATGGATCAAGGAATAGGTATGGATCATTTCCATGCCTAATGTCAAGGGCTTGATCAGGTCTAGGTCACCTTCTAAAGACCGACAAGTTTCTAGCATCAAAATGGGTCTTAAGCGTTTGCCACCGACAAATAGGCTATATTTCATGGCCTCTAAAATAATTGCCGGTGTGTCAAACTTTCGCTCAAAGGCTTCTTCCAACCAACCATTAAATTGCCTTGATGCTTGTTGGAGCTTTTCTTTAAAGTTCATCCTGACTCCCTTCAAAGTCTTTTTCCTCACCCGCTTGCATGAGGAGGACGCGGCCCTCGAGCTTGTTAAGATCGGTATTGCACTCTTTAATCAGCTTCATTGCTTCCTCGTAGCTTTTTATAGCGACCTCAAGATCGTGGTCTTCAGACTCAAGTGAATCAGCAATCATCTCTAAGCGACTAATTTTTGTTTTTAATTTTTTTACTGCCATTGGCATCCTCCTCTTTTGATACTACATCTACTTTGGCCAAGCCATCTTTAAATAAAAGTTCTAATCGTTGATCAATTCTTAGCGAATCGAGTGATTTGATTGTTTGCCCCTCTTCATCCTTAACCAGGACATAACCTTTTTTTAATAAATTCAAAGGGTTCATCGCTTCAATTCGTGCTTGATAATGATTAATTAATTGACGATCATGATTCAGCTTAGCCATCATCGCGCGATTAATCCGTTCCTCACTCCGATCAACTTGGATCCGCCGGTCATTTATTTTTTCAAGGGCATTAAAGCGTTTCAAACGTTTCTCCAAGTCACTGATTTGGTCGCGACTTTTTAAAATTACCCGCCCTATCACATCATTCAAACGATTCCCTATTTCAATCAGCTGGCGCATAACAAACAGGCTGTCTTCGGCGACGATCTCCGCCGCCGCCGAGGGTGTCGCAGCTCGCAAATCGGCGACAAAATCACAAATGGTAAAATCAATTTCATGGCCAACTGCTGAAATAATGGGAAGTTTTGAATCGTAGATAACCTTTGCTAAGCGCTCATCATTAAAGGCCCAGAGGTCTTCAATTGACCCCCCACCACGGCTCATAATAATCACATCCACATTGTCCGCTTGATTAAAGGCTTCAATTCCGGCCATCAAGGACAAATAGGCCTCTTGTCCTTGTACTAGACTGGGATAGATAATAATATCGACCAAGGGGTTTCGGCGCCTGATAATGGCGATGATGTCGGCTGCCGCTGCGCTGTTAGGGGCGGTGACGATACCCACTCGCCCAATCATTGCCGGTAATGGCTTTTTATGGTCTTGGTCGAAATAACCCTTTGCCTCTAGTTGATCACGTAAAACTAAAAAAGCTTGGTATAAATCCCCGACTCCTTGCGGCTCCATGGTCCGAACCGTGATCTGGTAGCGACCACTGGGCAGATAAATCCCCACCCCTCCGCCAAGGGTGATCTTTTGCCCATCTTGGGGCTGAAACTTAAGCTTATTTGCTGCATTCTTAAACATGACACAGTCAAGTTTGCTTTTTGAGTCCTTTAAGGAAAAATAAAGATGACCCGAGGTTGATTTTTTAACATTTGATAGTTCCCCTTGGATCAGAAGGTTTTTTAACAAACTATTTGATTCTAATAGGGTTTTAATATACTGATTAACATCCGAGACCTTTAGTACTTTTGCATTGGTCATAATCCCCCCCTTTATTTATTTTCTTGGTAATATTCCATTCCCATTAGGGCATTGCCAACAGCATTATCTCTGGCATAGGCACCGGGTGAAAAATGGCATGTCAAACCGCTGTTTTTTAGCCCCTCATCAATCCAACCTTTGATCAAATTATTTGACATAACTCCACCTGAAAATAAGAGTGACTGAAAGTCATAATCAGCTTGCAAGGCTTTAATCGACTGAATTAAGGTCTGGCTGATAGCGTAAAGTAATTGCCAAGCGATTAGCTCCTTGGGAATATTGTTTTCAAGCGCTTTTGTCGCTTGGTTTTCTTGGCCGGAGAAATGAAAATTAACCCCAGCCAGCCGGGCACTAATAAATGGCCCCTCTTTATCACAAGTTAAATCAGCCTTTTGGGCCAATTCTTCTAATTCCCGACCAGCTGGAAAATCGAGACCCAACATCAGGCCGACCCGATCGATCAATTGACCGGCATTTAAGTCAAGGCTTTTGGCAATGATCTGACAGTCGTAGCCGAGCGGCTTCTTTTCAACCCCTAAGAGTTCAGAAGTCCCCCCAGAAAAATGAATGGCACAAAAACGCTCCTCTAACACATCTTGACCGCTACCGTAAATGGCGCTTCGGATATGGTTTTCTTGATGGGATACCTTAATGCAGTCAAGCTTCATCAGGGCTGCTAGACTATCACCTAAAGAGCTTCCCACTTTAAAAACAGGCATATAAGAATCCTTAAGGGGTCTGGGTCGATTGGAGCAGCAGATCACTTTAATCGCCTGGTCAATGGGAATCTCTTTGAGCATCTTAGGAAGCTTGTCTATATGCTGAAAAAGAGCATCCGATTGCCGCAAGCCGCGCATTCCCGGCTTGACATCCAACAAGATCCCCTTATTATAAATCACTTTCATCTTCTCATTTACCAGGGCTATCGATGTCGTATAATTGCTGGTATCAATCCCTAAACTAAGCGCGCACATACCGGCCGTCCTTGACAAGTTTGTTAAGAATCCCATTGACATAATTTTTCCCATTTTCATCGCCATATTTTTTGGTCAATTCAATGGCTTCATTAATTATAATTTGAAAGGGAATGGCCTCTTTCATAAAAAGGAGTTCGCAAATGGCCATCCGCAAAATTGATTTTTCAATCTTCGGGATCCGGTCAATCTGCCAGCTTTCCTTTAAATAAACATTTAAAATTGTGTCGATTTCATCTAGGTGGTCTTTTGTAATAGTAACCAGTGTTTTTCCATAGTTTAAATCAAGCTCTTCCGATTCGAAAAAAGAATCGACGCTGTCTGAAAAATCCTCGGACTCTGGATGAAAGTCCAATTGAAATATCCCTTTAAAGGCATACTCCCGTTCTTTTTTTCGACTCATATGTTCTCCTCTACCAGGTTTTTCTAAAACGATCTGGCTTCTTTAATTTTTTAGGGTCTGGCAGGCCGGACCCTAAAAAGTTTTTAACCTAAATACCCGAACCTTCAACCCGTACGTTTACGCCAATCACGGGAATATCAACCATCGATTCAACAGTCAATTTCACCTTTTTTTGAATCTCTTTAGAGACATTGACAATCTCGACGCCCGGTTCGGTTAAGACATAGACCCAAATGGTCATGCCTTGGGCTTCACGATTAATTTTAACCCCGCCGATGGTCTTGGAGATCGATAATATCTCCTTGATCTCATCAGTAATGCGCGTTGAAATTCGGTCAACACCATTCACCCCTGTCACCGCCAAAGAGACCAGTGAACTGATCATTTCGTCGGTTATCTCGACACTTTGTTTGTTCATTTCTTTTTTCATACCAATTATCTAAACTTCCTGACCACAATCGCATCCATCTTCACCACAACAAGTGATTGCTTCATCTAAAATAAAAGGTGCCCCACATTCGGGACAGGCCACTGAATTATCTTCAAACGCATCAAATTCTGTGATGTAAACATTTCCACAATCTGGGCAGATCACTTCATAATAGTCATCATCCTCAAAATCATCCTCATCTAAGAACTCTTCATCGAGGATAAACTCTTCTAAATCAGATAAGTCATCATCAACCATTTCAATATATGTTTCAAGGTCTTCTTGGCCTTCTCTTAGACCATCCAAGGCATCAACAACGTCGTCTAAAATCGCCATCACTTGGATAAGGATCTTGCCCTCATTTGTCGACTCATCGATTTCAAGTCCGGCCATTAGGCCCTTGGTGTAAGCAACTTTTTCATTAATATATTTCATTTTTATACCCTTTCCGTATACTCGCCTGTGCGCGTATCGATTCGAATCCGATCACCTTGTTCGACAAATAGCGGAACATGGATGATTGCACCAGTCTCAACCGTTGCCGGTTTACTAGCGCCCGTCGCCGTGTCCCCCTTAAAGCCGGGATCTGTTTTTGTCACTTCCAATTCAACAAAATTGGGAGCGACAACCGAAAAAGCCGATCCTTTTAATGATTTAACCGTCGCCTTATCGTTTTCTTTTAAATACTTCATTGCTTCTTCAACGTGTTCATAATTAAGAGGAATTTGTTCATAGGTGTCTTCATCCATAAAATAATAGAGGCCACCATCTTCATATAAATATTGCATTTCTTTTGTTTCAATTCGGGCCTTGGGATAGCGTTCGGTTGGATTAAATGTTTTCTCAACCGTTCCCCCCGTTAAAACATTTTTGATCTTTGTTCGAACAAAGGCCGCTCCTTTTCCTGGCTTTACATGTTGAAATTCTAGGACTGTAAAAACATGTCCATCCATTTCAAAGGTTGCTCCTTTTTTAAAGTCACCTGCTGATATCACCTTTCACCTCCGCTATCGCTCTTTTTATTGCACATACTTTATTTTTTATTTTATCACATATTTAATTCAACGTCATCTTTATTTCGTCGCTTCTAATCCTGGAGCCGAAAAACCGAGGACGCTACGGCTCAAACCGGCTAAATCCTTTAGAATTTGAATTTTTTCAAATCCCCTCTGCTTAAAAAGCTCTGTCACGGCTACTTCTTGCCCATCCCCAATTTCAAGGGCTAAGAGGCCTCCAGCACATAAATAATCACGGGCTTGGTCGATAATCCGCTGGTAAAACAAAAGACCTGTTTGACCGCCATCAAGGGCCAGGTGGGGCTCATAATTTAGAATCTCTGCTTGGAGACTCTTGATCACTTGAGACGGGATATAAGGCGGATTCGACACGATTAGATCAAATTTAGGCGTTTTTACGATCTTTTCAAATAAATCCGACTGGACCAGGCTAAAGTCATTTTGAAGGTGCTTTTGGCCATTTTCCTGGGCAATTCTTAAGGCTTCTTTCGATGTATCACTCATTAGCAATTCAATTGCCGGATGGTAGAACTTAAGAGCGATTCCAATGGCACCGCTACCGGTACACAGATCCAGAACCCTTGCCCCATCTGGAGAGCTTTTTTTTAGATAGTCAATTAAAAATTCAACCAGACACTCGGTATCCGGTCGCGGGATCAAAACCTGATCGCTGACCACAAATTCAAGTCCCATAAATTCTTTAAAACCAAGGATATAAGCTAGGGGTTCATGGCCTGCTCGACGCGCAATCATTGGCAAAAAATTAGTGATTGTCTGGTCACTTAACTCCTCGCCATCATGACTGTAGAGAAAGATCCGATCTTTTTTTAATAAGTGAGCCAACATTAACTCTGCTTCCAAGCCGGGATTCTCAATGGCTGCTGTCGCAAGGATCGTTCGTCCTTGCAAGAGCAGATCTTTAATTTTCATTTCAATCTCCAAATCCAATAAATTACAATAAAAAAGCCGGTTTAAGCAACCGACTTTTTTATTATTCTGTTGGTTCTTCTTTAATACCGTAACGTTTATTAAATCGATCAACCCGTCCACCAGTATCAATTAGCTTTTGTTTGCCCGTAAAAAACGGATGACAAGCAGAACAAATTTCCACTCGCAATTCAGGACTAACTGAACCCGTTTCAAATGTATTTCCGCACGCACATTTCACGACTGATTTGCCATAACTTGGATGAATGCCTTCTTTCATCGAATTCACCTCATTTCTTCTCTTTTATTAAAAATAATAAGCTATTTTCTTAACTTAATTATTGTATCAGACATTTCTTAAAATTTCAAACATTTTATTCATTATATTTTTCTAAAAACTTCTCTAAAAAGCCTTTGTTATTCGGTGTCCGCTCAAGAATTGAAATCATTTTATCGGTTAGATTATAAGAGCTTCTGCCTTGATAAAGACGCCTGATATCGTAACTGACCTTTAACTCCTCTTCCGACAAGAGCAAGTCTTCCCGTCGTGTTCCCGATCGGTTAAGATTAATAGCGGGGAAAATCCGCCGCTCTGCCAGTTCGCGCTCCAAATGCAGTTCCATATTACCCGTTCCTTTGAATTCTTCATAAATCACATCGTCCATCCGGCTACCGGTATCAAGCAGTGCCGTGGCAAGAATCGTTAGGCTGCCACCGTTTTCGATATTCCTAGCGGCGCCAAAGAATTTTTTAGGAAAGTGGAGGGCTTCCGGATCCAGCCCCCCAGACAAGGTTCGCCCCGAGGGTGAGATGACCAGATTATTAGCCCGGGTCATCCGGGTGATACTATCGACTAAAATGACCACATCTTTTCCTTGCTCGACTAGGCGTTTGCCCCGCTCTAGAACAATTTCGACTACCTTAATATGATTTTCTGGGGGCTGATCAAAGGTCGAAAAAACAATATCAGCATCAACTGACCGCTGAATATCGGTGACTTCTTCTGGTCGCTCATCGACTAAGAGAATTATCAGTTCAATGTCTTGATGATTCATTGCGATGCCATTGGCAATTTCTTTTAGTAAAATTGTTTTCCCCGCTTTAGGTGGAGCGACAATTAAACCCCGCTGACCCTTACCTAGAGGGGAAAAAACATCGATGATCCGGGTCGATAAAACCTCTTGGCTGGTTTCTAATCTTATTTTTTCATCGGGAAAGATCGGTGTTAAGCTTTCAAAACGTGGTCTCTGGGCAATTTTTTCCGGTATGTCGCCATTGACCGTTTCCACGTATAAAAGGGCATCAAATTTTTCATTTTCAGCCGACATCTTAATCTTGCCGGCGATTTTATCCCCGGTCCGTAGATTAAAACGGCGGATCTGGTTGGCTGGTACATAAATATCATCATCACCCGATAGGTAGTGGTTGGTTCTTAAAAAACCAAAGCCATCGGGATTCACGTCAAGGATTCCCTCCTGGTTGTTTTTAAAGCGGTCCAGGTCTTTTTTTTCTTCAACATATAACATACTATTAATTTGCTTGATAATATCAGCGGTTCTTTGCCCATTTACCTGTTCTAAGAATAGCATAGCCGAATATTTTTCACCCGACTTGGGGGGACGGACTTTGCCACTTAAACGATCGCCAGTTTCTAGCTTAAATTTCTGAATTTGTGACCCCGAAATATAAACATAGTCCTCTTGGGCAACCATATCATCATTTTTGACAAAGCCATAGCCCTCAGGAACAATCTCCAGTCGGCCTTCAACCACAATCACATTATCCATGGGGTCTTTGATCCTATGATAAGGAGAACGGTCATTTTTTTTAGCCTGGTCTACTACTTGGTTTTTGCCCATTTCTTCTTCGGGCAAAACCACGCTAGCCTCACTTAAGTGGTCTTGCTTGAGAATCTGTTCAATTAAGTCACTTTTTTTTAAACGACTAAATTTTTCAACGCCAAGAGCATGTGCTTCTTTGCGCAATTCAACCAAGGTCAATTTTTCTAACTTATTTTTATCCAAACGACGCCTCCGTCAATAGTGATGTGATTGATACGAAAAACGATGAAGAGAGTAGATTAATTTGTAAAATATCTGTAGATAGTATAGTAAATGTAACATGAACCCGCTAAATTGTCAAAAATTATTCTTCGTGAATGGCAATCATAATGGCGTTTTCAACCCGTCTTTTTTCCAATTCGCAGGAGATCGAGTGGGGCTCCATAATCGTCCCATTGAAATTATAGGCATTGGCATGGCAGCCGCCACCACAAAAATACTTGGCCCAACAATTTTGGCATTCTTCTTTGTTGAGTAGACTGGCCGAATCAAATAAGGCTTTGATCTGATGATTACTAATCCCCTCATTAACATCTCCCATTTTAAAGCCTTCTTGCCCAACAAATTGATGACAGGGATAAATATCCCCCTCCGGTGTCACCGCCACATAATCGCGTCCGGCCCCACATCCCGACAAACGTTTATAGGCACAGGGCCCCTGATCGAGTTCGACATTAAAATGGAAAAAATTATAGTCTGGCCCGTCTTGGCCGCGCTTTAAATAATCACGGGCGAGGGCATCGTATTCGTCCTTTAAGATCGGCAAATCCTCCTTCCTTAGGGCGTAGGCAAATTCGGGTGCTGCCACTACCGGTTCAACGGAGATACTTTTAAAACCCTGATCAACCAAAAAATTCACATCCTTGGAAAAATCAAGGTTATAGTGGGTATAGGTCCCGCGGATATAATGATCACGGTTTTTACGTAATTTTGCCATTTCCTTGATATTATCAATAATCACGTCAAAAGAACCCTGATCGTTGATGGTTTTTCGCATCCGATTATTGACCGCTTTACGACCATCCAAACTTAAGACAATATTTTCCATGGTCTCATTTAAATAGTGGCGGGTTGGCTCATCAAGTAAAACGCCATTGGTCGTGATCGTATAATTAATCTTTTTATCATGTTTTTTAGCTAATTCATTGCCATAATTCACCAAGTCTTTTACCACCGAGAGGTTCATTAGGGGTTCACCACCAAAAAAATCGATTTCCAGGTTTTTTCGGTTTTTAGCTTGACCTATTAAAAAATCAATTGCTTTCTTACCGACTTCTAGGGGCATCAGGAGTTTTTCACCTTCAAAATCACCTTGGGCGGCAAAACAATACTGGCATTTTAAATTACAATCATGGGCCACATGGAGACAGAGGGCCTTGATTAAATCGGTATTACCATATTTCTTAGGGTCGTAAACATGAGTTGTAAATAAAAGGCCCGCTTCTTTTAAGCTAGCAATCTCTTCAAGACATTCTTTAATCTCTTCCTTCTCATAATCTTTTTCAAATAAGGCCAGAATTTCTGTTTCTGAGGACTGGTCATAGACCTTAAGAATTTGATAGCTTAAATCATCGACCGTCATAACTGAATTGCTATCGACGTCAAGGACAATATTTAAATCATTTAATCGATATTGATGGATCATTTTTCCTCCTTACAAAGCGATAAAAAAGGCCATCTCATTGAGACAGCCAAGTGATTATTGTTCGCTAACCTGTTTACATTTTTGATTGCCGACGGTACAGGATGTCTTGCAGGCTGATTGGCAAGAGGTTTGACACTCACCACAGCCCTTATTTTCGACATCCCCTAACTTGCCCTTTTTAATTATTTTAATATGCTTCATTTTCTTACCTTCTTATTTGTTTTTTGCGTCATCAATTTCTTCGTACTCAGCATCAACGATGCCACCACCATCGATCATCTCTTCGTCAATAATTTCTTCATCGCTGTCATCATCATCAACACCGGCCGAAACAGTAATCACCTTGGCAATGGCTGCCTTTGTGATCAAAGCCTTCTCGTAATCCGGCAATAATTCAATTGTCACATTTTCGTTGCCAATCGCATAAATAATGCCATAAAAACCACCAACCGTCAGAATTTCATCGCCCGCTTTCATCCTAGCACGCATCGTTTCTATTTCTTTTCGTTGCTTATTTTGTGGACGTATCACAAAAAAATAGAAAAATGCGAGCACCAGAACTAAGGGTAAAATCATGGTTAAATCAAATCCCTGCATTCTCATACTCCTTTAATTTTCTTCGGTAATCCCGAATTTTTTAAAAAATTCATCCTTATAGCTTAATAATCGATCTTCCATTATAGCTTCTCGAATTTTTTTCATCGTAACAAGTGTAAAGTATAAATTATGATATGTCAATAACCTAGCCCCTAAAATTTCTTTGGCCTTGATTAAATGGCGAATATAGGCTCGGCTATAGTTTCGACAAACGAAACAATCACACTCGGGATCGACCGGGCTAAAATCGTCTTGATAGGTGGCATTTCGGACCACTACTTTTCCATGACTGGTAAAGGCTGTGCCATTTCTGGCAATCCGCGTCTGAAGAACGCAATCAAACATATCGATCCCTCTAATGGTCCCCTCAAAAAGGGCATCGAGCGAGCCGACGCCCATTAGGTAGCGGGGTTTATCTTTAGGAAGATAGGGAATGGTCGCGTCAAGCATCTTATACATGACGTCTTTTGGTTCACCAACGCTAAGGCCGCCAATCGAATAACCGGGAAAGCCAATGGCCGTCAACTCCTTGGCACTTTGGATGCGCAGATCGTCAAACATCCCCCCTTGGACAATCCCAAAGAGGGCTTGCTTATCGGGATTCTGATTGGCTGCCTTACACCGCTTGGCCCATCGGCTGGTCATTTCCATCGATTTTTTAGTGTAGGCGTAATCGGCCTCAGCCGGGGCGCATTCATCAAAACACATGATGATATCGGCCCCAATGGAATTTTGCATTGCGATTGATTTTTCCGGTGTCATAAAGTGTTTGGAACCATCAAGGTGAGAAGTAAATTCAACTCCTTCTTCGGTGATTTTTCTTAAGTCATTTAAAGAAAAAACCTGAAAGCCACCACTGTCGGTTAAAATCGGTCGGTCCCAATTCATAAAATCATGAAGGCCACCGGCCTTGTCCATAATCTCTTGGCCGGGACGCAAGTAAAGGTGGTAGGTATTGGCCAAAATAACATTAGCATCCATTTCCAGCAAATCTTCGGAGCTCATGGATTTAACCGTTGCCTGCGTTCCGACCGGCATAAAAATAGGGGTATTGATGACCCCATGAGGGGTGTGGATCTTGCCCAGTCGCGCCCCTGACTCTTTGCATTCTTTTATTAATTCATAGTGAAATTCACTCATCTTTTTCTCCTATTTTTGTATCTTGCTTGACTCACTCTTATTCGATCAACATGGCATCGCCAAAACTAAAAAACCGATAGCCCCATGAGATCGCCTGATCATAAGCCGCCATGATCGCTTGCCGATTATAAAAAGCCGATACCAGCATGAGCAAGGTCGACTCGGGCAAGTGAAAATTCGTAATCAGGGCATCGACAACCTGCCACTTAAAACCAGGATAAATAAAGATATCCGTCGACCCTGAATAGGCCTTAACTTGGCCTTGGTGAATGGCTGCATTACTCTCTAAAGTCCGCACTGAGGTGGTCCCAACAGCAATAATCCGCCCACCCCTTTTCTTTGTTTGGGCAATTTTTTGGGCTGTTTCTTCCGACACTTCAAAATATTCTTCGTGCATGTGGTGATTTTTAATGTCCTCGCATTTTACCGGCCTAAAGGTCCCAATGCCAACATGGAGGGTCACTTCGGCCACCTCAACCCCGCGCGCTTCAATTGCCTCAATTAAATCCGGTGTAAAATGAAGTCCAGCTGTCGGCGCTGCCGAGGACCCATCGACTTTAGCGTAGACGGTCTGGTAGCGGTTTTTATCCTTTAAGATTTCATGAATATAGGGGGGCGTGGGCATCAGGCCAATCCGGTCGATAATCTCTTCAAAAACGCCTTGGTAATCAAAGGCAATCACCCGCAGGCCACCTTGTCTGGTGCCGATGATTTCCCCGCTTAATTCTTGGCTAAAGCTAATGGTCATGCCGATCTTTGCTCTTTTTCCCGGCTTGACCATAATTTCCCACTCTTTTTTTGCCAAATGGCGAAGCAAGAGAATTTCAACCTTTCCCCCCGTATCCTGGCGTTTCCCGTACAATCGGGCTGGTAGGACCTTGGTATTATTTAAGACCAGCAAGTCTCCAGCCTTTAGGTGGTCGAGTATGTGATGAAAATAGGCATCTTCTACTCTCCCTGTTTGGCGGTCGATTACCATCAATCGTGAATCATCACGTTTTTCAAGGGGGCATTGGGCAATTCGTTCTTGGGGTAGATCATAATAAAAATCTGATTTATTCATCCTTATTCCTTATCATTTAAAATCAATTGGAGTTGGTGATCACTCGATGCTGGGATGCCTAAATGGGCATAGCCGTGAGGAGTGATCATCCGGCCCCGTGGGGTTTTTGTTAAAAAGCCCAATTGGATGAGGTAGGGTTCATAGACCTCCTCAATGGTATTTTTTTCCTCGCCGATAGCCGACGCCAAGGTATCCAGGCCAACTGGACCACCAGCGAACTTTTCGGCAATTGTTAGCAGCATAAAGCGGTCAATTTGATCTAAGCCAACAGCATCAACTTCAAAGAGGTCGAGGGCTCGCTTGGTCGAATCAAGGTCAATAATCCCCTTGTTTTCAATCTCACAATAATCACGGACTCGCTTAAGCAGGCGATTAGCAATTCTCGGGGTTCCCCGGGACCGAATCGCTAACTCTCTAGCCCCTTGATCATCAATTTCTAAGCCTAAGATAGTGGCTGACCGCTTAATAATCCGGCTTAATTCTTTGGCACTGTACAGTTCCAGTCGCTGGATCACACCAAAACGATCTCTTAGTGGTGAGGTCAGTAAGCCCACCCTGGTGGTGGCACCAATGAGGGTAAAGTACGGCAATTCTAGGCGGATGGAACGGGCCCCCGGACCCTTGCCAATGATGATATCCAGGGCGTAATCTTCCATGGCCGGATAGAGGACCTCTTCTACCGAGCGCTGCAGGCGATGGATTTCATCAATAAAGAGAATATCCCCTTCTTTTAAACTAGTCAAAATAGAGGCTAATTCCCCTGCTCTTTCAATGGCTGGGCCCGAAGTGATCTTGATGCCATAGCCCATTTCATGGGCGATGATATTGGCCAAGGTCGTCTTTCCCAAGCCCGGTGGTCCATAGAGGAGGACATGGTCCAAAGTCTCTTCTCGTTTTTGGGCAGCCTTAATAAAGATATCCATTTGTTTTTTAACCCGTTCTTGGCCGATGTATTCATCGAGCCCTTGGGGTCTTAAATTTCCTTCAATTTCAATGTCTTGGTCGGTTAAATCAGAGGTAATAATCCGGTCTTTCATTTGCTACCGTCCCTTCAAGGGATTTGACCCGCGCAGGGCCTGGGCAATCAACTCTTCGAGTGGCATGTCCGGTGTGTAGACTTTTTTAATCATGGCACTCGCCTCGCTATAATTAAAACCAAGGCCCACTAAACCATCCACCGCCTCATTAGAAAGGTCGTTTAGCTTAAGGGCCACGATGGCGTCATCGGGGACATGGTCTTTAAAACGATCTTTTAGCTCGAGAATAATCCGATTGGCTGTTTTTACTCCAATCCCCGGGGCTTTGGCTATGCTTTTAGGGTCGTTATTTAAAATATGGGTGATCAGATCATTTCTGGTAAATTGCGATAAAATCCCATTGGCAACCTTGGGACCAATGCCTGATATACCAATTAAGGTCCGAAACAATTCGCGGTCACTACTTGTAATAAAGCCATAAAGAGAAATCTCGTCATCACGGATGACCTGGTGAATAAAAAGTCTGACCTCTTCCTTGGTCTTTGGTAGTTCGTTTAATGTATGGCTTGATACTCTAATTTTATATCCGATTTGTTGACACTCGACGACAACGTAATCGGGCTTCTGATCGTTTAGATTCCCAATAATATACTCGTACATGGGACCTCCTTGTCTTTTACCAATGCGTAAATAAAAAAGCACCCTTAGGTGCTTATCCCAATGTGTCGCCCTTCATTTTTGATGCCTAGCCTAAGCTAAGTGGGTGTCTTGTCTCTGGCTTGCTGCTTTCCACTGAATCTTGATGAGGCCTAACATCCGCCAGCGAACAGTCAGACTCCCTGTAAATTGATGTAGGTTCAAAAATAAAGTTATCGACGATCACCTTGGGATCAATTCTATTATAACCTGTATTGGTCAAAATTAAAAGGATAAATTTTTGCTGAGCCAGAAAATTTAAAGAATCAGGTCAAAAGCACTGCGAATATTATCTACCGGCAGGACAATCATCGCTTTCGGATCTAAGCCTCTTTGATTACCGGTGGGGATAATACAACGCTTAAAGCCTAGTTTCTGACCTTCCATCAATCGTTTTTCCATATGCTGGACATTCCGGACTTCACCGGTTAAGCCGACTTCACCGAGAATCATCAAGTCATTGGGGATTTCAAAATTTCGCAAACTTGAATATAAAACAGCGGCCACCCCTAAATCGAGGGCCGGCTCATCGATTTTAATCCCCCCAACCACATTGATATAGGCATCAAAATTTTGCAGCTCAAGGCCTAGGCGCTTTTCCATAATTGCAATTAACAAAACCATCCGATTGTGGTCCATGCCGGTGGCCATCCGCCGCGGATTACCAAAACCCGAAGGGGTGATGAGTCCCTGCAGTTCGATTAAAAGCGGCCTGGTCCCTTCCAGACAAGGGACTACCACCGAGCCACAAGTGTTCTTGGGCCGGCTGTCGAGCATCATCTCCGATGGATTATCGACGGTTTTTAAACCCGTCTGAGTCATTTCGAAGATGCCAATCTCGTTGGTCGAGCCAAAACGATTTTTGACCCCTCTTAAAATCCGATAGGAATGATATTTTTCGCCTTCAAAGT
The DNA here is from genome assembly GCA_964632785.1 of uncultured Lachnospiraceae bacterium. Classification (GTDB taxonomy): domain Bacteria; phylum Bacillota; class Clostridia; order Eubacteriales; family Eubacteriaceae; genus Acetobacterium. The sequence goes on from CAZWEU010000006.1 coordinate 32,763, forward strand.
ATAAGACCGTGTCAACCATGTGTTCCAGGACCCGCGGACCGGCAATACTACCGTCCTTGGTCACATGACCGACTAGGATCATGGCAATATTATCCTTCTTGGCCAATTGCATCAAGGCCCCGGTGTTTTCTCTGATCTGACTCACACTTCCCGGGGCTGATGTGATGTCTGGGCTATACATGGTTTGAATCGAATCGATGATGACGATGTCCGGCTTAACTTCAAGGATAACTTTTAAAATATAGGGAACATTAATTTCTGACATAAAGAAAAGGTCATCGGACTCAACCTTCATCCGTTCCCCCCGCATTTTAAGCTGGTGCTCTGATTCTTCACCAGAAACATAAAGGATCTTTAGCCCTTGATTGCCCAGATCTTGCGTAATTTGCAGGAGGAGGGTTGATTTCCCAATCCCCGGATCACCCCCGAGCAGAATCATCCCCCCAGGAACAATTCCCCCACCGAGGACCCGGTCAAGCTCAGAATTTTTAGTTGGATAACGTTTTTCACCGATGTAGCTGATATCCTTGATCGCTTTAGGCCTTGAATAAACGCCTCGTTCCCGGCTACTTATTTTGCCCTGAGGAACACTCATCTCTTCGACGAGTGAATTCCACTCGCCGCACTCCGGGCACTTGCCCATCCACTTGCTCGCCTCATAGCCACAATTCTGACAGACAAAGATTGTTTTTCGCTTAGCCAATTGTCTTCCCCCTATTCATCCACCGATAAAGACCGTAACCAATTAAGCCACCCAGTAAATTTAAAATAATGTCATCAATATCGGCCCGCCGACTGGTTAGAAAAAGGTATTGGAGTGTCTCAATTAAAACCGTCATCCCTAAGCTGACCAGAAAAATTTCTCGAAAGCCAACTCTTTTTTTTCGAACCAGGGGATAAAGTAAGCCTAAGGGTAGAAAAAGAAGGACATTCCCAAAAAGATTCATAAAAGAATTGATAAAGGTGTTCATTAAAATATCAGCAATATTGGTCGGCCGTGAGGCTAAAAACTCCCAATTGATAATTCCGTTTTCCACCATGTCGTAGAAGAAATTGTCAATGCTGGTAATGGGAATCAGATTATAGCTTGTTTCATAGGTAATATTTTCAAGATCAGGTAGTAAGGTCATTGAAAATAATACCATTAAATAGACGATAAAGACCAGTGTCATTAAAAACCTGGCCCGTTTATTTTTAATCATGTTTTTCCTTTCCATTCTTATAGTAAAGAAGTATCATTATACATAAAAGACCTTTAAAATTCCAGAAAATTTTAAAGGTCTTTATCCTAATAGCAATTTTTAGTTACATCAGGTATTTAGTTTTTACAAATCAAGTTTTAAATCCCCATCTTTGATCCAGCCTTTTGCGTAAAGGATCCGGTAGAAAAAATAAGTTAGTAAGGCCGGCAAAACTAGCTGGAGTAGGATGATTCCCAAGGCAATCGTCATTGACCCATCCCCAGCCTCCGTCATGGCCATAACGGTTCCCAGGGGGCCAACCAAGCCACTCGTTCCCATACCGGCTGCTAGGGGGGTGTTTTTCATTTGAAAGATGGTCGTAGCAAATGGTCCTAGAATCGCTGAGGCAAGGGTTGGTGGAATCAGAATCCGCCAATTTTTTATGATATTTGGCATTTGAATCATCGAGGTCCCTAAGCCTTGGGCAGCTAGGCCGTTCACCCCATTATCCTTATAACTTTGAACGGCAAAACCAACCATCTGACAACAGCATCCCACCGTTGCCGCCCCGGCGGCAACCCCTGAGAGGCCAAGCATGATGCAAAGAGCAGCACTGGATATTGGCAAGGTCAAGACAATTCCGACGACGACGGCAATAACAATTCCCATTAAAATGGGTTGTTGAATGGTGGCCCACATAATCACCCCACCCAAACCTGTCATTAAGGCCCCGATCGGTGGTCCAATAATGGTTGCCGTTAGGGCACCAGTAAGGATGGTTACAAAGGGGATGAGTAAGATATCGATCTTTGTTTCCCCGGCAATTGCTTTTCCAAATTCGGTTCCGACGATGGCCGCGAAAAAAGCTCCGGCCGGGCCGCCAAGAGCATTACCCATGGCCCCACCGACGGTAATCGAAAACATGACCAGGGGTGGGGCCTTTAAACTATAGGCAACCGCCACGGCAATGGCCGGCCCGGTCATCTCCCGGGCAATCGGCCAAATTGTTTGGCTTAAAAAGTCAATCTTAAAAATAATCCCAATCTGATTGAGGATGGTCCCCATTAGGAGGGTGCCAAAAAGGCCTAGGGCCATAAATTTGAGGGCGTCTAAAAGGTAACGTTCGACTGTAAATTCAATATCTTTTTTCTTTAAAAAATCCTTGAAACCGCCATACTTGCGTTCTTTTTTCATCCAAATTCTCCATTCATTTTAGTTTTATGTAAAATAACCATCAGAAAATGATTATTGACAAAAGAAAAAATACCGAAAGAGACCCCTCCGATATTTTCATTCTTCTGTTTTAAACTAAAATACATTATTGTACCCTCACTAATTTAAAACATGTTATTATCACCCTTATTATATCGAAACTTCTTGTCTTTGTAAAGCGAATTGAACTAAAGTTAATTTTCTAACACTCTTTTACATCAACATATTTTTGTCCATGGTAGGAAATTTCAAAATTGGCACTGGTTTGGTCCTCTAAAAAAGTAACAAAATCAGCTGTTTCGGCAAGGGGAATCTGAAAGTCAAGACAGACCTGTTCTTCAAAAACCTCATTGACGGGGCTGTAAAAGTGCTCTGCCAACTGACTTGTTAGGCCCCCGTACAAGGAATAATCAATGACCACGTGAATAAGGTCCATCATTTTTTTCACAATGATTTGGGCCTTATTAAGAACATCAACTGCACCACCGCTATAAGCCCGAACCAGGCCACCCGCTCCGAGTTTTACCCCGCCATAATAACGAACGACAACGACTAAGACATCTTTGAGGGCCCCTTGATTGATTACTTGCAAAATCGGTTTTCCGGCTGTTCCTGAGGGTTCGCCATCGTCGCTTGATTTTTGCCGTTTGGGGCTTGTGTTTAAGACATAAGCCCAGCAAACATGGCTTGCCTTGTAATGCTTCTTTCGTTGGTCACTTAAAATATCCTCAACAGACTCCTCTTCTTCAACATGAAAAACGCTAGTTAAAAATTTTGACTTTTTAATCTCGCTTTCGGTCTGACAAGTTTCAAGGACCGTTTTATAATCGGCCACAGCTATTTCTCCTCGTCAACACGATACTGGTCAAACAGGTGAACTGGGAAATCATCAGTTATTTCAATGACTACCCGGGTCCCCAGCTCTTCATAAGCAATATCAACAACCACGTTTCGCTCGTGAAGAAGGGCTAGAAAAGCTGCATCTTCATAGGGAATTAAGAGACTTTGCTCTTTTCGCATGCCCAGTAATTGATCACTAATTTTTACCAACAGCTCATCAATCCCCAGCCCCTCTTTTGCCGAAATGATGATTGAATGGGCTTGGTCGGCTATGGTATCTTGTAATAAAAGCTGGTCCTCGTCACTGAGGGCATCAATTTTATTATACACTAGGATCATTGCTTTTTGATCGACCTCAAGTTCTTTTAAAACATCGTTGACGACTTGGATATGATCCTGATAATTTGGACTGGCCAGATCAATAACGTGTAGCAGTAAGTCGGCCGTCTCCACTTCCTTTAAGGTCGTTTTAAAGGCATTGACCAGTTCGTGGGGTAATTTGTCAATAAAGCCAACCGTATCCGATACCAGATAATCCTTGCGGTTATCATCTATTTTTCGCAGGGTCGAATCAAGGGTGATAAATAAGGCATCCTGGGTCGGGGCATCACTTTTTGTGAGGCGGTTAAACAAGGTGCTTTTGCCTGAATTGGTATAGCCAATTAAGCTAACGGTTTTGATGTTATTTTTTTGTCGTTGGCTGGCTGTAATGGCATTACTTTTTTGAATTTGCTTTGTTTTTTCTTCTAAGTCCTCAATTTGCTGGCGAATATGGCGGCGGTCAGTCTCAAGTTTCTTTTCTCCGGGTCCTTTTGTTCCGATTCCCCCACCAATCTGCGACATGGTAATACCGATCCCCTTTAGGTGGCTCATCCGATATTTTTGCTGGGCCAATTCAACTTGCAATTTACCCTCTCTGGTTTTTGCCTGCTTGGCAAAGATATCCAAGATGACACTGGTTCGATCCAGTGTTTTTACACCGGTTGCCGCTTCAATGTTGGCAATTTGCCTGGAATTTAGCTCATCATTGGTGACAATGAGATTAATCTCATTGTTTTGTACTGCTCGAATCACTTCTTTTATCTTTCCCTTTCCGACGTAAAAACGCGGATCAATCTGAGGACGATTCTGGGTCATCACTTCAATTACTTGCCCACCGGCGGTTAGAACCAATTGCTTTAGCTCTCTCATCGATTCATCAAGGTCAATTCCTTGCCGTCTTCCCAGATCAACCCCGAGAAGCAGGGCCCGCTCGACCTTTTTTTCTTCATCAAAGACCCGGTTGGGATCGATTTTAATAAAGGCATTGGCCTCGGCAACCAAGTCATCAAGAGGAAAGCGGTTTAGATCTTTCAGGGAATCAAAGACCAGCTCTTGGTAGACAATCTCTTCCTCTCTAACAAGCGGGACCGCCATGGCAAAACGCGAATCCTCATCTTCTTTGATCCCGATGGCAATAAGACATTGGAGGGCTTCTGCCTTGGCCGCAGAAAAATCCTCCTCTGATAGACGAGCATGGCCATTAGGATGGGTGTGAATCACCCGGTAACGATTTAGTGATTTAACATGGTAGCGCATCTGATCATCAGCAATCCGCACATTGACGGCGTCGCCAATATTAAACCACTGGACCCGATTGCGATCACTCGTCACAAGCAGAATTTCCTTATTGGTGGCCAGACTTAAACGCCTGAGGATCTCTAAGACATAATCATCAAGGATTTTTTGGTTTTCCATTTCATAATCGATCAGTTCTTCAAGTTCTGCTAAGATGCTTTGGCGAATACCTGAATTTTCATCCATTCTATACCTCCCTTATAAATTTACAACCGTCACGCCAGAACCACCTTCGTTCATTACCCCGAGGCGAAAATCATCAATGAATTTACTTTCTTTCAAATACTCATGGATAATTTGCCGTAAGCGTCCGGTTCCTTTGCCGTGAACAATCACTAATTGCTTACTTCCCGAGAGCATGGCGTCATCAATCATTTTTTCAACTAAAAACAATGATTCCTCACCATTTTTTCCCCTTAAGTCAAGCTTGGTATTCATCACATGACGCTGGACTTTTTGATAAGTTACCTTGGTCTCTTCTTTTTTACCAATCGCCCGGGTCGGCGATAGATCGTTAATCCCGACTTGGAGCTTGATCATACCAGCTTGAACGGTCGCCTTATTGTCATTGACACTTAAGTTAATAATTTCGCCTTCCCGTCTGAGGCTATTGATATAAACGCTCATCCCCACCGTTAGGTCTTCAAAATCAAAATAGTCTTTTACCAGGGCTTGGTTGGCTTGGCCAAAACCATAAATATTTTTTTCTTTTTCCTTAATTCGCTTGCGAATCGCCTCTAATTGCTTATTGTCCTTAACTTGACTGCTTGTCGTCTCTTGGATGGCCCGAATTTCGCGGTAGATCTCTTCTGTTTCTAGCCTGGTTTTTTTAACAATTGCCAAGGCCTCCTCTTGAGCCTTTAAAACCAAGGCCTCTTGCTGGTCAGCCGACTCTTGCTTGGCTGCTTCGATTTCGTCTTTTAGGGCTTGGGCTTGGGCTTTAAGCTTTAAGATAGCATCGTGCTCAATTTCCGTCTGCTGCCTTTTTTCATCAATTTTAATCAAGGTTTCTTCAAAGCGAACCGCTTCATTCTTAATCAATTCTCGCGCCTTGTCAATTACCCCACGGTCTAAACCAAGGCGATTGGCAATTTCAAAGGCATTGGATTTTCCCGGTACCCCAATCAAGAGTCGATAGGTCGGACGTAGGGTCTTAACATCGAATTCAACACTGGCATTCATGACCCCCTTGGTAACTAGGGCATATTCCTTTAGTTCACTATAGTGAGTGGTGGAGATACTGGTAACCTGTCTTTTATGGAGGGCATCCAAAATTGAGATCGCCAAGGCCGCCCCTTCAGTCGGATCGGTTCCTGCCCCTAGTTCATCAAAAAGTACTAGAGAGTTTTGATCGGCTTCCTCAATAATTTGGACAATGTTTTTCATGTGCGAGGAAAAGGTACTCAGACTTTGCTCAATACTTTGCTCATCACCAATATCCGCAAAAACTTTTTCAAAAATCCGGGTCCGACTACCTTCTCGAACTGGGACAAAAAGACCGGCTTGAATCATCAGACTTAAGAGGCCGACGGTCTTTAAAATCACCGTTTTTCCTCCCGTATTAGGGCCCGTAATAACCATGATATCGGTCTCCTCTTCAAAATAAATATCCGAGGCAACCACCTCATCGGCAGGGATTAAGGGGTGCTTGGCGCGAAGAAAGACAATTGGCCCCTCACGACTTAGGCTGACCTTTTGCCCGTCAATGGCCAGGCCGAACTTGGCTTTTCCAAAGATCAGGTCAAGCTCAATTAATCGGTCATAACTGCCAATAATTACTTCTTTATAGAGGCTTACCTGGCCGGTCAGTTCTTTAAGAATGCGAATCATTTCCTGCTCTTCTTCGGCCACTAAGATCTTGATGTCGTTATTGAGTTCAACTACTGAAAGTGGCTCAATAAATAAGGTTGCCCCACTTGACGACTTATCAAGGACAATCCCCGGCACTTGGTTGCGGTATTCTAACTTGACAGGTACCACATAACGGCTATTACGAATGGTCACAATCTTTTCTTGTAGATACTTTTCATAGGCCGTCGATGTAACCATGGAATTTAATTTATCGGTAATCCGGTTATTCTTATAATGAATCTCTCGTCGAATCCGCGATAATTCCCGTGAGGCTTGGTCACTCATCTCTTCAGGCCCTAAAATTTTACAGCTGATCTCTTTTTCTAATTCTGAGCAACTTTCCAGTCTGTCAAAGTAGTCATTTAGTAAGACGATTTGATCAAGTTGGCTATCGGCTTGGTAGTAGTTTTCCATGTCCCTGATAATTCGCAGTAAGGCGGCTATGGCTAGGAGTTCAGCCATGGAAAGCATGGACCCAATCGCCCCACGCTTGACAACATTGCGCACATCACTAACCTCGGCAAGCGGTGGACGACCATTTCTCAGGATCATGGCCAAGGCTTCCTCAGTTAAATCGAGGGCCTCTTGGGCTTCTTCTAAGACCGTCATCGGTCGAAGGTCCTGGGCCTTTGCTTTTCCTCCCTCGGTCACACAATTTTCTTTTAACCAATTGATAATTTTATTATATTCCAAAACATTTAAGCTTTGTTGATCCATTTATATTATTTCACCCCTCGTTTAAATCGTCCCCAATTTTCTTTTTGAGGTCTCTTTCTTGTTTCTTCATTGATCATCTTTTTACTATAATAATCGACTAGGTCACTAAAGATGGCCCGGCTTTCCGTGTAGTGATAGAGTCTCAAGCGGGATACACCCTTTAAATCAAAAATATCATCCTTTAAAAAAAGCGGTGATTCCGTATAGATATGGGTTAAACCCTGGTCATCTCGGCGGACCGGGAATGTTTGCTCATCTCTTAGGTAGCCCTCAAAGGTCTTTAAGCAACTTTTTCCTAACTTTTTTTCAGGGCAGTCCGGGCAATTTAGCAGGCATTTTTTACTGACCATCACTTCCTGGTAGCCATAAACTGCCAGGGTTAAAGGCAGGATTTGGGCGGCGCCCATTTTTATAATCGCCTCTTTGTCTAATTCAAGCGATAAGACGGCGGCTTCTAGGCCCCATTTTTTTAAGGTTTTTAAGGCTAGGCTATTAAAAACATTAAACGAGGCATTGGCCTCAAGATTAATCCCCTCATGCCTTAGGCAATACAAGGCCTCATAATTTGAAACTACAACCCCATCAATCGCTTGAATTTTTTTAGCATCTCGGAGTAATTTTAAATTCGCGACCATCTGATTGGTCATTATCCGCGGAAGAAGGACCTTAACCAAAATCCCTCGAGCTCGCCATTTTTTAATTTTTTTAAAGACAGGCTTATCCTGGCCGTCTAGCTTTAGGGGAAAGACCCACTCGTAGGTGATTGAGTTAAGGTTTTTTTGGGCCAATTCTTCTAGGTAGTCATCCGCCGGCAAATTACTAAATTCAAGCGAGAGAATTTGAGGCCCTAGAACCTCTTGCCCCTTTGATAATGTTCCTATTAATTCATGATCAAGGTCAATCTTACATTCAAGTCTTTTTCCAAATTCTTCAAAAGCCTGCAGGCTTTCACTGCGCAGGCTATTAAGCTGACTTTTAGCTAAAAACAAGCCGGGATCACAAAAAATAAGCAATTCCCCTAGTGCAAAATCGGTATCACCCAAGCGCCTGAATTGTTTGCTGATCAACTCTTCGTCTAAAGGGTTTTTTTGAGCCTTAGCCGGATAAAACTCACTCTGATAGACCATGGTCTTTAGGCCATCCCTTACCTCTACCCTTGCCGGCTGGTCCTTGGCGATGGTTACTGTCATATTAATTTCTGACTTGGTCATGACCAATGGGGCTAGGGCTTCTTGTCTTAGCCGGGTCATTAGCTGGCCATCTAAATTCCTAAAAACAACCATCCCGGCCTCAAGCACACCCTTATAAGGAATTGCTATTTCTTCGTGGCCGTCACTGGTCTCAAGGCTTTGCCCATCTTTAGCAAAAATCCGGTCGACGCGGGTCCCCTGACTTGCGTCTTGGCCAAAGGACAGGCCATCCCCAATGGCAATAACAATACCGGCGTCTAATTTTATGGGCAGGTTAAAATAGCCCGACATCTTTTTAGCGATAAGGCCGACCTGGCCGATTTTTATCCCCCGATTTTTACCGACTTGAGGGTTTAAGATCCTCGCATCATTCATGAGGTGGCCCCTGGTGAAGTCTCGATTAAAGACCTGCATCAGCTCACTTTCTTTAATGCTTGGGGGCTGGGGGCTATCGGCAAAGACCTGATCAAGGCCTTGCCGGTAAGCCTTGGTCACGGCAAAAACATACTCCGGTGTTTTCATGCGCCCTTCTATCTTTAAGGCATCAACCCCTGAGTCCGAGATCGCTTGCAGGTCTTTAACGGTATTTAAATCTTTTGGGCTTAATAAGAAGCCTTGCTCAATCAGCCGGCCATCTTGACTCAGTAGTTGATAGGTCTTACGACAAGGCTGGGCACAACGACCGCGATTACCACTTCTGTCCCCAATGGCACTGCTAAGCAGGCATTGGCCAGAATAGGCGTAACAAAGGGCCCCATGGACAAATGTCTTTAAGGGAATGGTGGTCACGGCTTTGATAGAAGCGATCTCTTCAAGGCTCATTTCTCGTGGACAGACTAGGCGGTCAAAGCCAAGTTCTTGGAAAAAAAGGACGCCTTCTAAACCATAGACAGACATCTGAGTGCTGGTTTGCAGGGGAAAATGATAATACTTTTGAAGGAGGTAGACCAGCCCGAGATCTTGGATGATCAGACCATCGAGATCCAGGCTTTGATAAAAATTAAGGGTCTCAATCAAAGTCTGCCACTCACTGTCTTTAATCAAGGTATTTAAAACGATATAATTCTTTACCTGATAAAGCTTACATATTTTAGCGATTTGCCCCATCTCATGGCGACTTAAATTTTTAGCACTGTGGCGGGCATTAAAATCAATCCCACCATAATAAATCGCATCTGCGCCGGCATTAATCGCCGCCATCACCGCTTCCATATCCCCAGCTGGGGCTAAAAGTTCGGGTTTTTTAGTGTCTTGCTTCGTCTTTCTCTTAATAATTCTACCACGCTTTCTTTACTCTCATTTCTAGGACTCTATTATACCATAAAAAAACAAGCGTATTTTATTTGAGATCCCAAGCCTTTTTTAATTTTAGGATCCCCTCTTCAATTTGCCTCTCCGATAAGGCTCCGTAACCGAGGAGAACCGTACTTTGGTACTTTTGGGGGATATCCTTAATAAAATAAGTCGAAACCGGATAAACCATAACCCCCTGATCACGGGCCCGTTTGACCATTTCATCTTCAGCTATATCTGTTTTTAAATGAAGGAGTAGGTGGTGGCCGGCTTTTTCGCCACTGATTTCAATCTCTTTTTCTAAATTTGAAAGGGCCTGGTTTAAGAACAAACGTTTTTCTTTATAAAGTTTGCGCATCCGATTCAAATGTTTTTCATAGTGGCCGTCCTTGATAAAACCAGCGATCATTTTTTGTTCTAAAGTCGAAACGGCTGAGCCAATCCCATCACTAAGTCGCTGGTAGCGCTTAAGTAAAACTTCTGGTAGGACCATATAGGAAATCCGCATGGATGGGGCAATCGACTTTGAAAAAGTCCCCATATAAATAACCCGTTCATGGCGATCGATACTCTTAAGGGAAGGAAGGGGTTTTTCATTATAGCGAAATTCACTATCGTAATCGTCCTCGATAATAAAAAAATCATCCTGCTTGTTAATTTGATTAAGCAGCTTCATCCGCCGGTCAATCGGCATACTAATGCCCAGGGGAAATTGATGAGAAGGAGTGATATAAACAGCTGCATCCTGGTAGTTTTTCAAGGGTTCAATGCGAATTCCTTTGTTATCAATAGAGACGGAGCTAACCGGGTTTCCCAACTGTTTGAAAATATGATAGGCCTTTAAATAGACGGGATTTTCAAGAATGATCGATTTTTCTTTGCCAAAGATCAGTCCCAAAGTTTGAAGAAGTTTATCGGTTCCGGTTCCAATAATAATTTGGTCTTGACTACATTTTACCCCCCGGGTCCGGTAAAGCATCTCGACTAGGGCTTGTCTTAAACTTAAGTCTCCTTGCAGGTCCGGTTTTTTTAATAAATCCGGATTGTATTCATTAAAAACAGCCTTAAATTGCTTGCGAAAGGCATTGTAGGGAAATAAACGATGGTCTACCGAGGTCGGTGAGAAATCAACATTAATGGGTTTTTTCTGGTCATCAACTTTAACCAAGTCTCGTGATTCAAAATCAAGCTTTTTAAAATAAGGCTCGATCTCGCAGACGAAAAAACCTTTCTTGGCAACCGATTCGACATAGCCCTCAGCTAAAAGCTGACTATAAGCCGTATCGACCGTATTCACACTGACTGATAACTGATTGGCTAAATTCCGTTTGGAGGGGAGTTTTTCACCCGCTGTTAAGCGATTTTCAAAAATCTCATCTTTAATTTGCTCATAAATCTCTTCATAAAGGTGTTTGTTTTTATCTTTAAATGAAATAGTTAGCATATGACCCCTTTCTGAACCCTTAAAAAACATTAAAACTGAGTCTTTCTATAGACTCAATTATAACTTATAATAGTTAAATTAACCATAAAATTATTAAGGAGATAAAATGAAACAAAAAAGAATTGCCGCAATACACGATATTTCTTGCGTGGGTCGCTGTTCACTCACCGTTGCCCTACCCATATTATCGGCGTGTGGTCACGATACAGCCGTCATCCCGACCGCTGTTTTATCAACCCATACCGGTGGCTTTGAAAATTTTACCTACCGCGACCTAACTGACGATATCACTTCCATTGCCGACCACTGGAAAGCCCTTGATTTAAAATTTGATGCCTTATACAGTGGCTTTTTAGGGTCTTTTGAACAAATTGACCTCATTGCCAATTTATTTGATCGTTTCAGAAAAGAAAACACCACTATCCTCGTCGATCCGGTAATGGCTGACAATGGCGAACTTTATTCAATCTTTTCCCCTGAAATGGCCAAAGGGATGACCAAACTCTGTGCCAAAGCCGATATTATTATCCCCAATCTAACCGAAGCCGCCTTTATGCTTGAAGAGCCCTATATCGGCAAAGACTATGATGAAGCCTATATCTTGGGTCTGTTAAAACGCCTGGCCACCCTCGGTGCCAAAAAAATAGTCCTAACCGGTATTTCCTACGATGGGATAAACTTAGGAGCCGCCACCTATGATGTCGAGGCCGACCTTTATGAGTATGTTTACAATAGCCGGGTTGCCGACTATTTTCATGGTACCGGTGATGTCTTTGGCAGTGCCTTTTTAGGCGCTTATCTCAATGATAATAATCTGGCCCAAGCAAGTCAGATTGCCGTTGATTATACTAGAGAATGCATTATCAAAACCCTTGAATATGATCAAGAAAAAAGATACGGTGTCTGCTTTGAAAAAGCCATCCCCTATCTGATTAATCGCCTACGGCTTTAATATTTTCCGCTCACTCTTGCAAGTGAGCTTTTTTGTCGTCCATGACTTGCTTAATTAAGTCAAAGGAATAGCCGCGGCCGGCTAGATTTCTAAAAATTCGCTGGTTTAATTCATAATCCTGATAACCTTTTTTTGTATGTCTTCGGTGGTATTTTTTATAATCTTCCTCTAGTTTTAAACGGATTTTTGCCTCATCCTTTTCGTCTTGATCGTGATTTTCCCAATTCAAATCACCAATGCAGTCTAAAACCATCGTGTTTTCATAGCCTAAACGTAATAATTTAGCATATAATTTTTTTTTGCGCTCAGGGATCGATTTCCCACTAAGCTGGGGATAGTGTTTATCGGCAAGGATCTTACAAAACTTTTTTTCCATCTCGCGGGGGTAATAATGGTCTAAGTCATCAAGAACAGATTCTTTTAAACCCCGCCGCTTTAAATCATGATAGATACGAATCTTTCCATAACGGGTCACTTGGGCATTGGCCGACAAGTAGTTTTTTAGGTAATCCTGATCATCAAGATAACGGTATTCTTTTAAGCAATTAATGATTTTGAGGATTGTTTTTTCCTGAAAGTTTTTTTTCAAAAGATGGTCCTCCACCTCTTTTTCAGTCCGGCTGCGAAATGAAAGATAGCGAACCGCAGCATCGATTCCTTTTTCGATTTCAGTTTTCATTTTACCCTCCTATCATATCGTATAAAGGAAAACGACTTTAGAGTCTGCTCCAAAGTCGTTTTCTGCTTTTAATTATATTATTTTATCGCTTGAATGGCACTTAGAATTGTCGCAAAGTCTGATGTTTTAGAAAGGGCTACCCGGTCCTTAATAAAAACCAAGTCATCAGCCAAAGGATACATGGCCTGGTAGGTCGCCTTTAGGCTTTGGGCCGCCTCAGCCGACTCGGTAATTCCCATCACCTGGTTATCGCAAAGAATAATGATGCCATTAACGAGGATTTCAAGGTCTTGCTTGGCTAATTTTTCAAGCCACTGGTCGCCACTCATACTCTGATCAATTCGCGAGGAAACCAGTTCAAAACCTTTATCCAGAACAATATCTTCATTGTCAAAGGAAAGCTGATAATCTTCTTCAACTTGCGCCAGGGCCCGGTCAAAGATGCTAGCTGACTTGACACTTCCTAAAAACTCCCCCTGATAAAAAATTTCATAGCCTTGAACCTGGGCATGAACCACTCCAGCTGAAATTAACATGGTTAGAATTGTTAATACGGCAATTGATTGTTGTCTTTTTTTAAACTTCCTTTTTTTGCGTCGTAATACGCGATCTTCTTGCATTTTTTACCCCTTTAGATAGTCTTATGTTACAAGTTAGATACATCTTAACACAATTTGTATATCAATTCAAGACTTAATCTAATTTTACCTAAAAAAAATACACCTTGAGGTGTAAACTAGTATGTTCGTCTCTTTAGTGGTGCCCAGAGGCGGAATCGAACCACCGACACGAGGATTTTCAGTCCTCTGCTCTACCGACTGAGCTATCTGGGCATAAAAAAAATGGTGGGCCTTCAGGGGCTCGAACCCCGGACCTACCGGTTATGAGCCGGTTGCTCTAACCAACTGAGCTAAAGGCCCCCAGACTATTTATTTAAAAATTGCTAAAAAAAAATGGTCGAGGTGAGAGGATTTGAACCTCCGGCCCCATGGTCCCAAACCATGTGCGCTACCAAGCTGCGCCACACCTCGATACAACTTCTTTATTATAACTAAGTTATCCTTAATTGTCAATCTTTTTTAAAATTTATTTACAAAGTTTGTTTGCGCCCCTTTTTACTGACTGCTATATAGTAACATAGAAGAATAAATCTTTCAAGTCTTTTCGCTGACGATCTTAAAGATGTCAGCCAAGACAATCCCTAAAACTAGGAATCAATCGTCTTGGCTGGTCCTATTTTATTAAAATACAAGGGTAAATCGCCATGAAAGATGACCGGTCTTCGGATTATCAGATGTTTGCTTCTTGATTGGCTCCGAGTCAGGAACTTTTTCTGCTTCTTTTTGGGGTGCTTGTCCAGACCGAATGTTAGCGCCATAGATGGCCTGGCTAAAGCGCTCATCACTGACCTCCTGAAGATAGGTGATAAAGGACTCATCACAGGCTGGATAATCATTGATAACCGCCGCCGCCTGCAAAGCGGGATACTTATCACTGCTTGATAGATAGCTATTACAGGCAATGGTATAAAGCCGCTCATGATCAAGATCAGCACCGCCGATTTTAGCCAAGTAAACTCGTTCTCCAGGCTCTTTTGATAAATCATACTCAGCGTTAATCCCACTCCATTGCAGATAGCTGCCACTAGCACTCGGCCAGGCATTATCCTTTCGGTCTTTAGCAGCCTGATTGGCAAGGCCAATCTCAATACTGGTCTCCAAGATTTGCCGTATCTCTTGGCCCGAGACCTGCTTGGTCACTAAATAGTTGCCAAAGGGCAAGACATCAATAACCTGTCCTTTATTAATTTCGCCCGCCGGAATCTCGGCGCGAATCCCTCCCGCATTCTCGATGGCGACATCAGCACCACTGACAAAGCGGTAAGAATCGGTCACTACTCGCCCAAGATTTAATTCTCCTAGGCGCACATCCTGCCAGATATTATCATTATCGCCCCCTAGTTTCACCGGTGTTGTCCCAACCACCTGGCCTTTAAGAGGATCTTGCCTAGCTTCAATTTTGGAGGTAAGGGCGGCTACTTGGGGATCAGCCGGGATTAGTTCGTCAGTGGCCTGGTCAACCCCGATTAGGCTGGCTTTTTTATCTTGAATGCGATAATCTTCTGGCTCAAGCAGGTCACCATCCTTGCCGAGAGTCAGTTCGACCTCACCGACAGCGGAAAAATGCGCCCCCGTTTGAACGATCAAGGTTTCTGCCACGGTTCTATTTTCGACGTCGTGGGTGTGGCCATCGATGATCACATCAATGCCCACAACTCCGCGGGCAATGGCATCACTCCGCATCAATTGACCATTATCAGAGTCGCCAACATGGGCCAAAGCAACAATTACTTCACAGCCTTGAGCTTTGAGCTGGTCGACCGCATCTTGGCTTTTTTCAATGGTCGATTGGCGAGTCCCAAACGTCAATCCTTGGACATTAGCCGGGGCCGTATCCGAATAAACATCTGGGCTGATAATGCCAAAAACACCAACTTTAATGGTCTCTTCTTCAGCCGTAATCGTTTTTATGAGGTAGTCATCGGCAAAGAAAGCTTGACCGGATTGGGCGTCGACGACGTTAATACCTAATATTTTAGTGTTGGCCATCAGGCCCAGTTCAAGCAGTCGGGCCTGACCATAATTAAAATCATGATTTCCCACTGCCATGGCATCATAACCGACGGCGGCCATTAATTCAGCAATCGATCCACCCCTTTCGATCGTTGCAAAGGATTGGCCATGGAAAATATCACCAGCATCGACAATCAAATCTGCTTCTTCCTGATTGATAATGGTTTTAAGCTTGGCAAAACCGATTGTCTTATCTTTGGCGCTGTAGCTATAGCGTGAATGAAGGTCATTGGTATGGATGATCGTTAAACTGATGGTTTGATCATCATTGAGCCGGGCTGCCAAGACATTGATGCCAAAGCAAGACGATAAAAGCATTAGGCTAATGAGCAAACTAAGCGTTTTTTTCCAATTTTTCATGGGAACTCCTTTTTTATTGTTCATTATATAACCTTTTCTCCAAAATTAAAAGCAGAAAAAAGGGACTTGGATTTATTTCATCCAAGTCCCTTACTTTTATCATTAAATTTTAGCCCGTCGCTTTTGCCTTCTTTTTCCATTCTCGATAAAGCTCTTCAAGCCAATCAATCCCGCGGCTACTAAACTTGCCAAGCGGATAAATCACTAAGATCGTAATGGTCAAGAGAACCACCATGCCAATGGTAAATTGATTAAGTGGAAGTAAATAGAAAAAAAATCCAAAAAAGATAACACTAATGGCAAAGGTAAGGCTCATGGCAAAAAACAATAACCAACGTTTGTTGTTAAGCGGCTGTGAAACCCGCCATAAGATAACAAGGCCACTAATCCCCGTCGAGATAAGGGCAATGGTCGATTTTTCAAGATAAGATAGTTTTAATAAGTCGCCAATAATTAAAATGACAATAACATTAAAAACAATCGTTAAGGCACCCGGCAAGGCTTTTTTAAGAATTTTTTCAAGAAAGTCTCCTGTCACCCGATTTTTATTGCCTTCTAAGGCAAAAAACACCGAGGGAATCCCAATCGTCAAAGCAAAGATCAGTGTCAATTGAATCGGCACAAAGGGATAGGCCTCACTGGAAACAATTAAAATGATGGCTAGCAGCACGGAAAAAATTATTTTAACCAAGAGAAGCGCGGCCACTCGACTGATATTATTAATCACCCGCCGTCCCTCCATCAGGACCCTTTTAAAGTTAGAAAAATCAGAACCTAAAAAAACCAATTGGGCTATTTGCCGAACCGCATCACTACCCTCAGCCATGGCAATGGAACAATCGGCTTCTCGGAGAGCCAAAAGATCGTTGACCCCGTCCCCAGTCATTGCCACGGTATGACCGGCTTTTTTTAAAGTTTTAATAATCACTTTCTTTTGCTGAGGATTAACACGGCCAAAAACCGAATACTTTAAGGCTGCTTCTTTGATCTTATCATCATTTCCCAAGCTAGAGACATCGATATAATTATTCCACTCCCAAAGGCCGGCGCGTTTTGCCACATTTGCCACCGTTATCGGATGATCACCGGAGATGATCTTGATTTTCACCCCTTGATTCCTAAAAAAATCAAAGGTTTTCTTCACTTCTTTGCGGATCTTATCACCTATTGGCATCAAACCGAGAATCTCAATTTTTCCCGGCAAGGCATTATCCGCGCCAAAGGGATCAGGGGAATGACCCAAAACAAGGACTCGCCGCCCCTCTCTGGCATAGGATTCAACCTTATCTTTGATTTCTTTATTATCGCTGGCCAAGAGGGCCTCAGGAGCGCCGATAATATAAGAGCCTTCTTCAGCAAAATAGGCCCCACTATAGCGTCGCTCTGAGGAGAAATGAACCACCTGTTGACATTCCCACTTTGGTGGTTCACCCTTAAAGCAAAATCTTAAAGCTTTGGCTGTTGGGTTATCATCATTGACATGGTGGACTAAAGCCCGCATGGCCGGCACTGAATTTTTCACCGAAGACAAGCACTCAAAAGATAAAACTTCCATATTGCCTTCGGTAATGGTCCCCGTTTTATCAAGACATAAGACATCAACTCTTGCCAAGGCCTCAATGCAATACAATTCCTGGACCAAGGTCTGGTGGCGACCTAAGCGAATGACTGAAATTGCCAGTGCAACACTGGTCAGCAAAACAAGCCCTTGCGGAATCATCCCTATCAAGGCTGCAACCGTTGAAACCACAGCCGTTTGGGTCCCGGTATCCTGCAAAAAAATTTGCGTATATAAAAGTAAGAAGCCGATTGGCACAATCACTATCCCAACAATTTTAACAATTAATTTAAGGGCCGCCATTATTTGTGAATTCGGTTCTTTGACTGCTTTGACGCCGGTGATTAAGAGCGAGGAATAATTATCATCACCAACGGCGATCACTTGAGCCTGAGCCGCTCCAGATACAACAAAACTGCCCGATAAGACTTGGTCGTCACTTTGTTTAATAATGCTCTTTGATTCACCGGTCAATAAGGCCTCGTTGACCTCAAGCTTACCTGATAACAGCTTGGCATCTGAAGGTATCTGATCGCCGGCTTTTAAGCGGATAACATCGTCGATAACAATTTTTTCAAAGGCAAGTGTGATTTCTTCTCTATCTCTAACCACCCGGGCCCTTGGCTGTGAGATGAGGGATAGGGAATCGATCGTTATTTTTGCTCTGACTTCCTGAACGATCCCAATAATCGTATTAATGATAACGATATTTATAAAAAGTAGGTTTTGAAAGGAGCCAACAAAGATGACCATTAAGGCAAGGACGATATTGAGCAAGTTAAATAAGGTCAGGCTATTTTTTTGTATAATTTGACCGATGGTTTTTGTTTTTGACCGCGGCTGTATATTAACCTTCCCTTCTTTGATCCGTGTTTCAACCTGCTCTTTTGTAAGACCACATTCAGGACTGATGTTGTTATCCATTCATTCCTCCAGCTATTTATTTACTGTCAGTATTATATCATCACAATCTTAAATGTTCGTATAGGTGGCAGACAGCTGTCACCTTCTCAAAAAAAAAGAAGTCTATCGGTCGATAGACTCCTTACTATTTATGAATCGGTCAAACTTTCCTTTACTGCCTGATTAACGAGCTTTCCATCTGCACGACCTTTGATCTTCGGCATCAGGGCTCCCATAACCTTACCCATATCTTTTATTTCTTTTGCTCCGGTTTCTTGAATGGTTTCTTCAACGATCACCTTTATCTCTTCACGAGTTAACTGTGGTGGAAGGTAGCTCTTTATAATGGCTATTTCAGCTTGAGCCTGTTGGATTAAATCGTCTCTTTTAGCTTTTTCAAACTCAGCCAGACTATCTCGACCTTGTTTAAGTTGTTTTGCAATAATCTCAATGATCTGCTCATCGTTTAGCTCAATTCTTTCATCCTTTTCGATTTGCAAGATAGCAGCTCGAATCAGTGTAATGGTTGATTTACGCAAGCGATCCTTTTCCTTCATTGCAGTTTTTAAATCAGCCTGCAATTGATCCTTTAATGCCAAATGGTCACATCCTATCTTTTTTTCAACTTTCTTTTTCTGGCAGCTTCTGATTTTCGCTTACGCTTTACGCTTGGCTTTTCATAATGCTCTCTTTTTCGAATTTCAGACATAACTCCTGCCATGGCTGTTTTTCGTTTAAAACGTCGTAATGCACTTTCAAGTGTTTCATTTTCTTTAATTCTAACTTCAGACAAATTCAACCCCCCCCTCTAATCCGTTGCAAATTTTCAATCAATCTAACTTATGATATGAGTCACTCTATATTATATTTAAAAACTGCTTAGATGTCAATTGTTAATTCAGCCTGGTGGCCAAAGTAATGGTCTTCCACCTAATAAATGATAGTGAAGATGACCAATTGTCTGATTTCCATCGGGACCGCAATTATTAACCAGTCGAAAACCCGTTTCGGCGATCCCCTTATTCAGGGCAATCCGATTGGCAACCAAATGGATATGGCCAATGATCTCATCTCCGGCCGAAATCGACAAAATTGATTCATAATGTTTTTTCGGGATGATCACAATGTGCACCGGTGCTTGGGGGTTAATATCCCTAAATGCCAGTACCAAATCATCTTCAAACACCTTCTCTGATGGTATTTCATTTCTAACGATCTTACAAAATAAACAATCCTCAGACATTGTACTCCTCCTTATAAAACAGAACCTATCAAATAATCTTTATCCACGTAGGACACCTTTACTGATATAATCTTACCACTAATTTCCTCGCCTGTCATAATTTTTACGGGAATATAGTTTTTTGTGTGTCCCTGATAGCCTGATTTTTCTGAAAAAGACTCAATTAAAACCTCTTTGATGGTTCCAGCATTTTTCTTCAAAAAAGCCCTTTCGTATTTTTCTTGCAGGTCTTTTAAGCGCTGGGCTCGGTCGGTCTTCAGATGTTCACCAACTTGGTCTTGGTAAGTCGCCGCCGGCGTCCCTTTTCGCTTGGAGTATTTAAAAATATGAACTTGGTAGAAGCCAATTTTTTTGACAAAGGCCAGTGTTTCTAAAAACTCGGCCTCAGTCTCGCCGGGAAAGCCGACCATAATATCGGTTGTTATGGCTGCTAGGGGAAAGACTTGGCGAATCTTCCCGACAATCTCTGCATATTGGCTCGCCGTATAGGTTCGTCTCATTCGTTTAAGGACTGAATCACACCCATTTTGAAGGGACAAGTGGAAATGAGGGCAAAATGATGCTAATTTTTTGAGGCGGTTAATTTTCTCCTCATTTAAAAACTTTGGCTCGAGTGATCCTAGGCGGATCCGTTTTAAATTCGGTATTTGATCAATTGCTTCAATTAGGTCAATCAAGTCACCCCCATCATTGTAAGAGGCGATATTAATGCCGGTCAGGACCACTTCTTGGTGTCCGCCAGCCACTAGTCGCCTGACCTCTTCAAGAATCTCCGAAAAGTTCCGGCTGCGAATCGGCCCTCTGGCATAAGGAATGATACAATAGCTACAAAAGCGGTTGCAGCCTTCTTGAATTTTTATAAAGGCTCTTGTCTTTCCCGTCACAGCCGAGATCGAAAGCGGCTCAAAAACTTTCTCTGCCATGATCTCCGAGACAAAATTATAATCTGCTCGATTGGCCGTAAATTGTTCAATATAGTCAAGGATCTCTTTTCGGTTTTTCGTCCCAATCATCACATCGACTTCATTGATTTTTTCAACTTCTTCAGGCGCGACCTGAACATAACAGCCAATCGCACAAACAATGGCCACCGGATTGAGGCGCTTTGCTTTTCGCAACATATTTCGCGACTTTCGATCGCCCAAATGGGTCACCGTGCACGTATTAACCACATAGACATCGGCTTCTTGTGAAAACTCGACAATTTCATAGCCGGCCCCTTGAAAGATTTCCATTAATGCCTCACTGTCGTAACTATTGACCTTACAGCCTAAAGTCGTAAAGGCAACCCTTTTTATTTTACTCAATGATGACCCTTTCCTTCCAAAAATTTAATTGACTAATCATTACAAATCCTGCCGTCTCAGTCCTGAGAATCCGTTTTCCGAGCGAAACGGTCCTCGCTCCAGCCTTTATCAGGGCCTCGACCTCACCGGTTTCAAAGCCCCCTTCAGGCCCAACGATGATGGCAATCGAAAGTCCTTCAAGATCAGGATTCTTTTTTTCAAATTCCCAAAGGACCTGCTTTAAGCTGGTCTTTTCTCCTTCATAGGCTAAGAGGATTAAATCAAACTCTTTTTGCTGATCAACCACTTGAGAAACGGTCAAAAGTTCAGCAATTTCTGGAATAATCCCTCTTTTTGATTGCTTGGCTGCTTCATAGGCAATCCGTTGCCACCGTTCTCGTTTCTTCGCTTCTTTTTTCCCGACTTCAACGATCGAACGATGAGCCGAAAAAGGGTAGATTTTTCCAATCCCCAATTCAACATTTTTTTGAATAATCATCTCCATTTTAGGACCCTTGGCTAAGGCCTGAAAAAGGGTTATTGCAAAATTTTCATTTTCCCCTAAACTCGGGTAGGTTCGAGTGATTAGACCACTTAAATGATCCTGAAATAGGTTTTCAATCCGCACCCGATAATCATTCTTTTTCCCATCACAGACCTCAATTTCATCACCCTTAGACAATCGCAAGACCCGGCTGATATGGTTAAAATCATTCCCATCAATTAAGACCCGGCCGTCAACGACCTGCTTGGCTTCAACAAAAAAACGATGCATTTTAAGCTAATTTCTGGGCGACGACGACGACCCACTCGCCCATTTGCTGGACAAAGAGAATCTTGAAGCGTTGCGCTTCTAAAGCATTTAAGACATCGGATAACCGCTCGATAATGATCCCTGAGGAGATGAAAATGCCCTTTTCTTTGAGGTAAGGGCGAATCAAGCCGGATAAGTCGACAATAGCTGCAGCTAAAATATTAGCCACGACCACATCAGCTACCTCATCGATCACATTTGTTAAATTCCCCTCGCGAATTTCGATCATACCTTCTAAATCATTGAGGGCAGCATTTTCTCTGGCAATTTTCACCGCCATGGTATCAAAATCAACTGCGACGACTTTTTTGGCCTGGAGTTTCCCGGCAATCAATGATAAAATTCCCGTTCCACAGCCGATATCTAAAACCACATCCCCCGGCTTGATATACTCTTCAAGATGAATGGCACTAAGCATGGTTGTTTCATGGGTACCGGTCCCAAAAGCCATGCCAGGATCAATATTGATCACAATTTCTCCATCTTTTGCCTGATAGTCTTCCCAAGTTGGTTTGATTACAATACTTTCCCCCATCTTGGTTGGCTTATAAAACTTCTTCCAGGCATTGGCCCAATCGTCCTCCTCAATTTCGGTGATCATCATTTCACATTCACCAGGATTTAAGCCACATGAGGGCAATGCTTTTACCGATTGGATCAACTCATAAATGGCTTCTTCGGTATTAATGGCTTCACTAAAATAAGCCCGCACGATCGAAACATCCGGATCAATTTCAAGGAGTGATTCATCAACAAAATCAATCTTCGGGTCCTCTTTAAGTAAAATTACATCTTGAAGTGTCTCAATGACAACCCCCTCGGCACCGCTTTCATAAAAAGCATTGACAACGGCTTCCTCTGCTTCTATTGTGGTCGTAATTTGAACTTCTTTCCAAAGCATTTTTTATTACCTCCAGGTCTTAATTTTTTTATTATACCACTAAATGATCCCTAAGGTGAAAAAACCATTTTTTCACTTGTGCAATTTTTTGCTATCTCTCTATAAATTATCAAGAAGTCCTGTATTAACCGGCTATAAATGATATAATTTCATCACTACTACGAAGAAAAAGGTGATTAGTATGGAAATAGAAAAAAAAGAACGGATGATCCAAGAATATGTCCCGGGTAAACAAGTGACACTTGCCCACATTATCGCCAAGCCTAAAAGTGCTGTCTATATTAAACTCGGATTAGATGATGAGGCCAGTGATGCCATCGGTATTTTAACCATTACACCTAGTGAAGCAGCCATCATCGCTGCTGACGCCGCCACCAAGGCCTCGGCCGTCGAGATTGGCTTTCTAGATCGTTTCAGTGGCTCGCTGGTCCTCACCGGACGGGTCAGTGATGTCAAATCGGCCGTTACCGAAATCCTAAATACCCTTAGCTCTATTTTAGGATTTGATATCCCTAAAATAACCTACTCTTAACAATGGCTAGCAATCGGAAACGAGTGGCCCTGATCGGGAAAATAGGAAGTGGCAAAACGACCCTTAAACAACGCCTTACACATGCTGAATTAAAATACAAAAAAACCCAGATGATCGATTATTCAGATTTTTTTATCGACACTCCCGGTGAATTTATTGAGCTTCCTTTTTTCAACCGCCAAGCCATCAATGTGACCATGGATGCCGGTTTGGTGATTCTGATCAGCTCAGCTGCTGATTCTCAGAATTCCTATCCGCCAAATTTTGTCCACACCTATAATATCCCGACAATCGGCGTGATCACAAAGATTGACCGCCATGATAAGAAGGTGAAACGAAGCCGAAACCACCTAATCTTTGCCGGTATTCACCCTAACCATATTTATGAAATTAGTTCTCTTAGTGGCCAAGGTATTGATAAATTAGAAGCCGTCATCGCTCATTATATGGACCGCCATCGCCAGTAAAAAAGCCCCAGTTTGGGGCTTTTTTACCTTATCTGGTAAATAAGGGGGTCGATAGATAACGCTCACCACTATCGGGCAAGAGGACGACAATCATTTTTCCGGCGTTTTCAGGTCGCTTGGCTAGCTCACCAGCCGCATGCAAGGCCGCACCTGACGAAATACCAATCAATAAGCCTTCTTTTTTAGCAACTACCTGGCTGGCTAAAAAGGCCGCGTCATTGGTCACTTGAATAATCTCATCAATAATTGTGACATTTAAGATCTTGGGCACAAAGCCCGCGCCAATCCCCTGAAGCTTGTGAGGGCCTGGTTTTTGACCGGAAAGAACCGCTGAATCGCGCGGCTCGACAGCGACAATTTTAACCGTCTCTTTAGCCTCTTTTAAAGCTTCACCGACGCCCGTAATGGTCCCGCCCGTACCGATCCCGGCAACAAAGATATCAATCTTATGGTCGGTATCCTTTAAGATCTCTTGGGCGGTCGTACGGCGATGAATAGCGGGATTTGCTTCATTTTCAAATTGTTGGGGCATATAAGCATTCGGCATGGCTTCCGCCAACTCTCTGGCCTTAGCAATGGCCCCATTCATCCCCTCAGTCCCTTTTGTTAAAATAATCTTGGCTCCTAGGGCCGCTAATAAATTGCGGCGCTCAAGACTCATGGTCTCTGGCATGGTCAAAATAACCGCATAACCTCGCGCTGCTGCCACAAAGGCCAGGCCGACTCCAGTATTGCCACTGGTCGGCTCAATAATCACCGTCTCGTCAGTAATTAAGCCTTGTTTTTCACCGGCCTCGATCATCGCTAGGGCGACCCGGTCTTTCACCGACGACAGGGGATTAAAGTATTCGAGCTTGGCGAGGATTCTCGCCTGGCTCCCAAGACTTTTTTGGTAGTTGGTTAATTCTAATAAAGGGGTGTTGCCAACCAAATCAGTTAAACTCTTAGCAATTTTTGACATCTTGTCTCCTTTTTTTATCTCAATAGCACCTTTTTCATTTGACAAAAGGCCTTTTTAGTGGGCCCGGTGGCGGATCATTCTTAGGGATAATTTTAACTTTCACCCCTTCTAGGCGCAAGGACAAGCCTTCTGTTCCAGCTGGCTCACCATTCTTTGCCCAATCAAGCCAACCTAAATTTTGAGCGTGAACCTGGTAATAAATATCCCACAACTCTCGGTCAACACCGGTTAGTTCAATATAAATAGCTTCAAGCCGCTTAGACTGGCCAACACTGCCCGATAATTCGCCGTCATAAGACCAGGCTTTTTCCCAGCCCTGATCTTGTATATGCGACCGATAACGCACTCCGACTTGTGGCGGCTCTTCTTCAATGACTAGACGAATCCCTTCTAGGCGAAGGGATTTTCCGGACGTTCCACTGATTAGCCCATCTCTTTGCCAGTCTTGCCAACCACTATTCTGAATGTGACTTTGATATCTAGGGATAAGTAAGCTTTCAATGGCCTTGACCGTGACCAGGCAATTAGCCTTAAAATCACCAACTTGAGCCTGAATGACTGCCGTCCCAAGACTGCGAGCCGTCACCCTTCCCACTTGATCGACCTTTGCAACCTCAGGATCTGAAGAGGTCCAGGTGATCAGGCGCTCGTCACTGGTATCTTGGGGCTGGTAATCGACCCTTAAAGTGGTCTCATTTCCCTTTAATAGACTGATTTGATCAGGATCAAGGCTGATTCCGGTCAAAGGTCTTGTGCCACTAATATAATCAAGGGCTTGATCTAATTGAATGCGGCCATGGCCGTGATAGGGATCTTTTCCCGGTGGACCCAGATCAAGGGCTGTTTTTTCTAAAACTGCCTGAACCTCTTGAGCCGTCAAATCATTTTTAGCGGCTAATAATAAGGCGCAGGCTCCCGACACCATGGGTGCTGAAAAAGATGTTCCACTCGTTCCCTTACCCGTATCCACCATCCCATAACCACCCAAGCGATTAGTCGAAATAATAAAATCCCCCGGAGCGGCTAGATTAACCTGGTCATTATATTGAGAATAATTCGGCCGTTGATCATTCTGATCGGTGGCTGCTACCGAAATAACCTGATCATAGGACGCCGGATAGCCATATTGGCCAGCCCGCGTATTGCCCTCATTACCCGAAGAGGAAACCAGTATTTTCCCCTGTGACGCGGCGTAATTGATACTTTCTCGAATAATAGGAGAGTCACTGTAAGTTCCAAAACTCATATTAATGACCCGGACATCTGCCTGGTCGGCAGCTTCGATAAGTGCCGCCGCAATGTGCGAAATGTAGAGATTCCGATCCCCTGGAGACATTCCCCCAGTCCGGTAGGGACGAATTTTTACATTGGCTAAACCGGCAACACCAGAGATGCCGATGCCATTATTTGCTGCCGCTACCACACAACCAGAGACCATTGTCCCATGGCCCGAAATATCAACCATCTGTTTTGACCCGGTGACAAAATCATAACCTTGGAGGACCCGATTTGATAAATCAGGATGGTCGACATAAAGACCCGTATCAATGATGGCGACCACAATTTCCTTTGAATCGCTTAGTTGATACCAAGTTTGGCTGGCCCCTATTTTATCAAAATACCAAGCTGACCCGTCCTTGACATAGGGGTCATCGGGCAGCAGAGTCGTTTGGACAAGGGCATTTCGTTCAACCGCTAAGACATTAGGATCTTTTGCTAGGGCCCTAAGGGTTTTTTCAATTTCTTCCGGATTTTCTAGCTCAAGCAGGTCAACCCGATCAGAAAGGGATTCACTCTTTCCCAAAGAATCAAGGGCTAGAGTCTTCACTTTTCCCTCACTACTTTTTCTATAAACCACCACAATCTGATTTTCAATCTGATCCTCATCATTAGCCCAGATATTTGAAGGTAATGATCCGAGAATTAATAGTAGGATCAGACAAAAACGTAAGCCAGTTCTCATAATTTTCATGTTATTCCCCACTTGTCTCTACACATTATACCCATCTCTCAGATTTAAAGCACTGACCTTCATCTTATTATTTCTAAATAAAAAGCCGATAGCAATCGGCTTTTTACCACTCTCTTTCGTCAGTTAACTTTTTACAAAAATCGCTTCCAAAAACGCTTTCCTTCCGGATGAACATCCTCATTGGTTAGTTTGGCAAATTCCTCTAGAGCCTTACGTTGTTCGCGATTGAGCTTATGGGGGACTTCGACCTTTGCCATGATATATAGATCCCCTCGGCCACGGCCATTAACATTAGGAACGCCTTTTCCTTTTAAGCGAAATACTTTCCCATTCTGAGTGCCTTCTGGCACCTTTAACTTAATTTTTCCATCTAGGGTTGGTACGACTAGGTTGTCTCCTAGGCTTGCTTGAACAAAGGTTATCGGTAGCTCATAATGAACATCATCGCCGACTCGATTAAAGAGGGGGTCTTCTTTCACCGAAATATAGACATATAAATCGCCCTTGGGACCCTTATTGGGCCCGGCATTACCTTCACCTCTAAGGGGTAATACCGACTCCTCATCAACACCCGCCGGAATCTTAATACTAATGGTCCGTTCCTTTGTTTGAAGACCCGACCCATGACAGGTGGCACAGGGCTTTTCAATGATCTTTCCTTCGCCACCACACTTATCACAGGTTTGAACCTGCTGAATGGTTCCAAAGGCGGTTTGCTGCCTGACATAAACCTGACCGGCCCCACCGCATTGTTCACAGGTCTTAACCTCTGAGCCCGATTGGGCGCCTGAGCCTTGACAGGTTGAACATTCCTCTTTACGCTTAATTTTTATTTTCTTTTCGGCACCAAAGACGGCTTCTTTAAAGTCGAGGTTAATGCTGATTTTCATGTCGCTTCCGCGATTCGAACGCCTTCGTCCACGGGAGCTACCGGAAAATCCGCTAAAACCGCCACCGCCACCAAAGGCACCAAAGATGTCGCCAAAGATATCTTCAAATCCGCTAAAACCACCGCCACCGTAGCCACCCCCGCCACCATTCATGCCTTCCATTCCGGCATGACCAAATTGATCATAACGGGCTTTTTTAT
>CAZWEU010000007.1:0-55791 GCA_964632785.1 uncultured Lachnospiraceae bacterium
TGGGGTTTAAAAAGATGCTAATAGTAATTGCTGTTATTATAGGGTTTTTAATCGGTTTAATCCGTAAAGGAAGCCTTAAAGGATTAAAAGCAAGAAAGATATCCTTACTGCCAATTGGCTTGCTCGGGGCTATATTGCAGATTTTTCTTCATTTTTATATGTACACCGGTGGAATAGGGTTCATTGATCCCTACATTGAGATTATTAACTTTGCCAGTTACATTTTAGTGCTGGTCATGCTGGTCTTTAATTTGGATGATTTTTGGGTTATTTTGATGGCCCTAGGGATTACGGCCAATTTTGTCGTCATCTTTATTAATGGTGGTCATATGCCGGTGGCCGAGATTGTCATGAATATCTTACCAAATGATTTTGCCCAATCGATCACAGATGGTAATAACGCTCTTTATAGCCTTGTTGCCGATAATACCTTACTGGGTTTTTTAGGGGTGATCATTCCCCTTCCCCTTCCTTTTTTACCCCTAATCATGAGCCTCTACGGAACAGTGGCTGGGGTGAGTCCGGGAAGCCTAGTGACACTCCTTGGTTTAATTGGTTTTATTCAGTATGTCATGCATAAGAAAAGATCGATGGTCAATGATAAGAACATGGATTATCTGGAAAATGAAGGAATCTTTGGCGATGACGAAGAAGGAGTTGAAAGTGTTTCAACCAACGAAGGCCTCGCTTTAGAGGATGATCTTTATCAGGAGGTTGCTACCGGAAAAGCCATTCGCGGGGATGTTGAGGAAGACTTATTTAAGCAGGAAGAAGAGATCATCAGCGAGGATGCACCGGCCCGAACGGACACCATCGTCCGGTCCGACAGCACTGAAACGCGGGTTATACCGGCGGTCATCGAGCCAACAGAAAAACAAGAAATCGGAACTGAAACAGAAGAAATTGTCGTGATTAATGATCCAAACCAAGAAACTAAGGTGATGGTTCCTCTTGATGATGCCAGCACTAAGGTCCTGAGTAATCTTCAGGAAGTCGGCACCTACGTATCGCAAAAGGACAATAAGGCCCTTGACTCTGAAGATATTGAAGAAATCCTAAATAGCGATGAAGCCGGGTTTTTTACTAAGAAATATTATGAAGAAAAACTGGCCATGGAAAAAGAACGGCTTGAATTAGAGAAGCGTGAGCAGGAATTAAGCCGGGTGGCCCAATCGATGCTCGATGCTAAAGCCGCGCCGCACGCCCTTCCGGAAACGGATTTGCGGATCGTCGAGAGTTTTCGATTAACCGACCTCGACCAACCCTTTGTCCTGCGCAGTGAGAAAAACCCTTATGAGACAAAAAAGGATAGTGACCATTACGAAGAAAAGGAAGAGTTTAGTGAAGGCGATATGCTCAGTGTTTGGCAGCGGCTGAACCAGGAGGATGAACGAAAAAAAGCCAAGCGTCGGCAAGAAGCGATTAACCAAAGCACGGCTGGGGCAAATGCTTTCTTAAAACCCTCTCATCGGGAAGAGATTGGCATTTCTTTAAAAGAAATTGAGGATGTGACCGAGCCGGAAATTCAGATTGCCATTAGTGATGAAAAAAAAGAAAAGCCAGTCAAGACCATGTCAAGTGAGGAAAAAGATGAGTACGAGCAAACGATGGAAGAGCGAAAAAAAGCCGGCTACGAGCTGGTTCAACTAAAGCTCGATGGTAAAGACGTTGCTTTTTGGCGAAAGAAAAAAGACAGTGATGAAGAATTTGATAATCAAGACCTAGAGAGTGATGATGATAATGACGAGTGATTGGCCATAGGCTGATTGAAAAAGTTCTACTCGAATTGAGAATGCACAGGGCTAGCCTTTTAGTCTGTGTCCTGACAATTCGAGTGGGACTTTTTTTATTAATAATTAAGAAATGACCGTCATGAGCGATTTTTGAACAAATAGTAATAAAATTATGATATAATATTTTTTATTGCACAATGAAAGACCAAGAATAGGAGTGAATACTTTGGGAATATTAGAACAAATTTTTGATACCAGTAGAAAAGAAATAAGACGGCTTCAAAAAAAAGTCGATGCCATCCTGGCTTTGGAAAGTGATTACCGCTCAATGAGTGATGAGGACTTAAAGAAGCAAACCGATCGCTTTAAAGAACGTTTAGAAGCCGGTGAATCCTTAGATGATATCATGGTTGAAGGCTTTGCAACCGTTCGCGAAGCGGCTGACCGGGTCCTTGGCATGCGCCATTTCCCGGTTCAGTTACTGGGCGGTATGGTCCTTCATGAAGGGAATATTGCCGAGATGAAAACCGGGGAAGGAAAAACCCTTGTTTCGACCTTGCCGGCTTATCTCAACGCCCTTGAAGGAAATGGGGTTTATATCGTTACCGTCAATGATTATTTGGCGACGCGTGATAGTGAGTGGATGGGCCAAGTCCATAATTTCTTAGGCCTGAGTGTCGGCCTAGTGGTCCATGGCTTATCCTTTCAGGAGAAGATTGATGCCTACGGCTGTGATATTATTTATGGGACTAACAATGAATTTGGCTTTGATTATTTACGAGATAATATGTCCTCAACCAAAGACCAACAGGTCCAGCGCCAGTTAAATTATGCCATTATTGATGAGGTCGATAGTGTCCTCGTCGATGAGGCCCGGACCCCGCTGATTATTTCCGGAAGTGGCGATAAGAGTACCAAGCTTTATGAGATGGCCAATAGTTTTGTTAAAATTTTAAAGCCCGATCATTACATCAAGGATGAAAAAGCAAAATCGGTGATGATGACCGATGAAGGAATTATTAAAGCAGAAAACTTTTTTAACTTAGAGAATTTAGCCGATCTGGATAATATGGAGATTTCTCACCATATTAACCAAGCCCTCCACGCCAATGTTCTAATGAACCGCGATCGTGATTATGTTGTTAAAGACGGGGAAATCTTGATTGTTGATGAGTTTACCGGTCGCTTGATGCCGGGCCGCCGTTATTCTAATGGCCTTCACCAGGCCATTGAGGCCAAGGAAAAAGTCAAGGTCAATCGGGAATCAAAGACTTTAGCGACCGTCACCTTTCAGAATTATTTTAGAATGTTTAAAAAACTATCGGGCATGACCGGGACGGCCAAGACCGAGGAAGATGAATTTCAGACCATTTATAATTTAAATGTCGTGACCATTCCGACTAACCGCCCCTTAATCCGTGAGGATTTAAATGACTTGGTTTATAAATCGGAAAAAGGAAAATTCTTGGCTGTTACCGAGGAAGTTAAACGACGCCATGAAAGCGGCCAACCGATCTTAATCGGGACCATCTCGATTGAGCGATCGGAATTACTCAGTGGATTTTTAAAACGCTCGGGAATCCGCCACAACGTTCTTAATGCTAAATATTTAGAACGCGAAGCCGAGATTGTCGCCAACGCCGGCCAAATGAAGGCGGTCACCATTTCGACTAATATGGCTGGTCGAGGAACCGATATTGTCCTTGGTGAAGGGGTCAAAGAAGTCGGTGGTCTCCATATTTTAGGGACTGAACGTCACGAGAGTCGGCGAATTGATAATCAATTACGTGGGCGGTCCGGACGCCAAGGGGATGAAGGATCATCGCAGTTTTTCGTCTCTCTTGAAGATGATTTGATGCGGGTATTCGGGGCGGAAAAAATCCAAAACCTGATTGAAACCCTGGGCATGGAGGAAGATGCCCCGATTGAAAATAGGATGCTGACCAAGGGCATTGAAAATGCGCAAAAACGGGTGGAAGGTCGTAACTTTGATATTCGAAAACATGTCCTCCAATACGACAATGTCATGAATCGCCAACGGGAAATTATTTATCAACAGCGCCAACAAGTCATCGACGGCCAGGACATGGAAGGTCAAATTTGGGAAATGACCCAAACCCTGGTCAATGCCTATGTCGATATGTATACCGGTGAAGGCCAATACTATGACGATTGGGACCTAGCGGGCTTAAAAAAACAGATTGAATTAAATGTCTTAGTCAACAACAAAATCAGCCTGCCGGAAAAGCCCGAAAGTAAAGAGGTATTGGTCCAAGCCATTCTCGATAAATGTCAAGCAGTCCTTGATGATAAACGGGAAAAATTGGGAAGCGATCAACTGCAGAATATTGAACGGGCAATTCTTTTAAGAAGTGTCGATTCGGCCTGGATGGAACATATCGATAATATGGACCACCTAAAACAGGGCATTGGCCTTCGGGCTTATGGGCAAAATGATCCGGTTAAGGAATATACCAAGGAAGGCTTTGACCTCTTTGATGATATGGTCATGCGGATTCAAGAAGACACCGTCCGCTATCTCTTTAGCATGGATATCAAGATCAAGCAAAGTGACCAGCCCAAGGCCATTGATTTTGGCGAAATCAAAACCAATGAAGATAAGATTCAAGATAATGTTACCAGCAAGCCCCGGACAAGTAAAAAAGTTGGCCGAAATGAACCCTGCCCATGTGGTAGTGGTAAAAAATATAAACGCTGCTGTGGTGCTTAAAAAGAAAGGATGTGATAAGCATGGAATTATATGATGAAAAACTCGTGATTCATGCGATTGAAAAAAAACTTAAAGAATTGGGGAACTCTCTTTGACTTACCCTCTTTGCGAGAAAAAATTAAAAATCTGGAAGATAAAACCAAAACCCCTGACTTTTGGAACGACCAAAACAAAGCCCAGTTTGTCTTAAAAGAATTAAAAATGCTTCAGCGTAAGGTCGATTCCTTTGATGAGTTGACCGAAAGCTTAGATGATGTTTTTTTAATGGTCGAATTACTTGATGCGGGTGAAGACTTTAGTGATTTTCCGGAAAAGCTTGACCAGTTAAGCCAGCAAATTGATGAATTTCATATTGAAACCTTATTATCCGGAGAATTTGATAGCAATAATGCCATTATTGCCCTTCACCCCGGAGCAGGCGGCACCGAATCCCAAGATTGGGCTGAGATGCTACTGCGAATGTACACCCGTTGGGCTGAGAAAAAGGGCTACCGGGTCAAGACCTTAGAGTTACAAGCCGGCGATGTGGCCGGTATTAAAAGTGTCACCTTATTAATTGAGGGGATCAATGCCTATGGCTATTTAAAGACCGAAAGAGGGGTCCATCGCCTGGTCCGGATTTCACCCTTTGATTCGTCGGGCCGGCGCCACACCTCCTTTGTCTCCTTAGATGTGATTCCGGAAATTGATGACAGCCTGGAGATTGAGATCAAATCAGAGGATATTAGAATTGATACCTACCGAGCCAGTGGGGCCGGCGGTCAACACGTTAATAAGACCGATTCAGCCGTTCGGATCACCCATATTCCAACCGGGATTGTCGTCCAATGCCAAAATGAACGGTCCCAGCATCAAAATAAAGAGGTGGCCATGCGGATGTTGACGGGAAAACTGGTGGAAATTATGGAACAAAAAAAATTAGACCATATCGATGATATCAAAGGGGACTATAGTCAAATCGCCTGGGGAAGCCAGATTAGGTCTTATGTTTTTCATCCCTATTCGATGGTCAAAGACCATCGGACCGATGCCGAAGTTGGCAATGTCCAAGCGGTCATGGATGGCGAATTGGACCTATTTATGAATGCCTATCTCAATGAAATCGTCGAAATAAATTAGCAGTAAGAATAGTGGAGGAAATAATGGCAAAAACCTATGAGGAAATCAATCGAAAGATTGCCAGTGGCGACGCGGTCGTCGTCACGGCGGAAGAAGTCATTGCAATTGTCAAAGACCGGGGCAGTAAAGAGGCGGCAGAGTACGTCGATGTTGTCACCACCGCGACATTTGGCCCCATGTGTTCGTCTGGTGCCTTTCTTAATTTTGGCCATTCCGATCCACCCATTCGGATGGCTGACATTTCCTTGAATAATGTTGAGGCCTATGGGGGCTTAGCGGCTGTCGATACCTATCTAGGGGCCACCCAACCGTCTTTGGATCGGGGCCCGGAATATGGTGGGGCCCACGTGATTGAAGACCTAATTGCCGGAAAATCGGTTCACTTGGTCGCTAAATCGCCGGGGACTGATTGTTACCCGCGAACAGAAATCGATACTTGGGTCAACCTTGATGATTTAAATGAGGCCTACCTGTATAATCCCAGAAATGCCTATCAGAATTATAATGCGGCCATCAATACCGCAGCAAGACGTCTTTACACTTATATGGGCATTTTGCAACCCAATATGGGAAACATCACCTATAGTACCTCAGGAGAATTAAGCCCCCTACTTAATGACCCGATGATGCGAACCATTGGCATGGGGACACGAATCTTTTTTGGTGGGGCCAAGGGTTATGTCGCCTGGATGGGGACCCAATTTAACAGTGCTTGCCCCCGTGACGACAAAGGCTTTCCAACCACAACCGGAGCTACTTTGGCCTTGATTGGTGATATGAAAGAAATGGATTCAAAATACATTCGTGGGGCGGTCTATGAGCGTTATGGGACCTCTATGTTTGTCGGCCTGGGGATTCCAATACCAATTCTTGACCAAGCGATGATCAAGATGGTGGCGGTTGAGAATAAAGACCTAGTAACAAATTTGATCGACTACTCAGTGGCAAAAAAGGCAAGGCCGGTCATTAAGCAGGTAAATTATGCTGAACTGCGCAGTGGCCAAGTCGATATTGGTGGAAAGAAGATCAAAGCCTCGCCCATGTCCAGCCTTAAGCGGGCCCGAGAAATTGCCGCTGAGCTAAAAGACTGGATAGAAAAAAAAGAATTTTACCTGCAGGAACCGGTTATGCATTTCCCCATGAATAATAGTCTTAAGGGACTTGAAATAAGGGAGGAGAAAAAATAATGAAAACAAAAAAACTATTACTCTCTTTTCCACAAGGGGCTGTCGGTCAGCCGGTCGCCATGGAATTAATCAAAACCTATCAGCTTGATTTTAATATTTTAAAAGCCTTTATCGACGATAATATCAAGGGGACGCTTTTATTAGAGGTCAAAGGAAATGAAGAAGATATTGAAAAAGGAATTTTTTATTTGCGAAAACACCAAGTCGGGGTCCGGGAAATCGGCTCGATCGTTGAAGTCGACCAAGATAAGTGTGTTGCCTGTGGGGCCTGTACAGCTGTCTGTGCGGTCGGCGCCCTGGAGATGGACGCCGACTGGAATTTAGTCCACCATGATGATAAATGCCTTGAGTGCATGCTGTGTGTTTACGCCTGCCCAGTCCGGGCCATCCATTCCATCTTTCAATAATGACCTACGAAAAACGGTCCTACCGCCAAGCCATGAAGGCCAGTGACCTTGACTATTTCCAGGTCAGAGAGTTTGAAACTGATCTTTATATTGGGGTGGAAAGAAAGGCCAGTGGGCCGGATCTGGAAAAAATAATTTTAGCTGACGTTAAAAAGCACCGTCTAGCTATTTATGACTATGCTCGGTCTTATCCGGTTTTTATTGAGTCCCTGTCGCCGCTTGAAGAGGACAAGGGTGCTCCGCCGATCGTGGCAGACATGCTTGCCGCCGGTCGCAAAAGCGGGGTGGGCCCCATGGCAGCAGTAGCCGGGGCCATGGTGAAGGAGATTGGAAAAACAATTTCGTCTTATTCCCAAGAGATCATCATCGAAAATGGGGGTGACCTCTTAATCCAGTCGACCAAGACCAGGCGGGTCTCACTTTATACGACTAACCAAGCCTTTAAAGATCTAGCCTTAAGCCTTAAAGCAAGTAAGAGGCCGGTGGCGATTTGCAGCTCGTCGGGGCGCCAGGGCCATGCCCTTAGTTTTGGCAAGGCCGATAGTGTTACCGTGCTTAGTGAAAACCCGGCCTTAGCCGACGCCGCCGCAACGGCCTTAGGAAATCGGATTAAAAGCAGGCTAGACATTGAAAGTGGCCTTAATTGGATTAAAACTTTTCCGGAGATTAAGGGGGCCCTAATCATCATTGGTGACCGGCTCGGAGCCTGGGGAGAGATTGAATTATGCTAAGAAACGACCACTAAATTGTAAAATCAGGAGAAGAATAAATGAAGTTTAGGGAAATGTTAAAAGAAAAAAGACTCTACCTGGATGGGGCCATGGGCAGTCTTTTGCAAAATCAAATTGATGCCATCGGCTTAATCCCGGAAGTATTGAATATGACCCATCCACAAGTCATAAAAAATATCCACCGATCTTATATGGAGGCCGGGGCAAATATTATCCTCGCCAACACCTTTGGCATCAATGGCTATAAGCTTAAGGACAGTGGCTATGATGTCAGCCAGATGGTGGCCGTGGCGATCAACAATTTAAAGGAACTTTCTCCTGACTTTGTCGCCCTCGATGTTGGTCCCTTAGGCGCCTTAATCGGCTCGATTGGGGACTTATCTTTTGAACAGGCGATTACTTACTTTAAAGAAGTGATGGCCGCCGGCCAGGCGGCTGGGGCGGACTTGGTCGTGATTGAAACGATGAGTGATATCAACGAAGCCCGGGCGGCTGTGATTGCCGCTAAAGAAGTGACTAGCCTGCCAATTATCGTCTCCATGACCTATGAAGAAAATGGGCGGACCCTAACGGGAAGTGACCCTTTAACGGTGGTTAATATCCTTCAGGGGCTGGGGGTCGATTGCCTTGGTATCAATTGTTCGACAGGGCCGGAGAAGATGGTCCCGATTATTAAGGACTTACTTGACTATGCCAGTGTTCCGATTATGGTTGAGCCCAATGCCGGTCTTCCGAAAATGGTCGATGGCCAAACCCGTTATGATTTAAGTGTCGATGCCTTTGCCCAGATGATGACTGACATTGCCCAGATGGGAGCCATGGTCCTTGGTGGCTGTTGTGGCACAAGTCCCGACCATATTAGCAAGATGATCGCCGCGACCGAGGATTTACCAATTTTCCTGCCGCCAGCAAAAGCTTTTACAGCCGCCTCATCATCGACAAAAACGGAGGTCTTAGGTCAGGATATCTTGGTCATTGGGGAGAATATCAATCCGACAACCAATCAGGCCTTAAAAGAAGGCTTACGAGCCGGTGATTTGGCCCTGGTGGCCGACTTAGCCGTCCAACAAAAAAAAGCTGGGGCCCGCCTGCTGGATATCAACTTAGGCTTACCGGAAATTGATGAAGTCGTTATGATGCAAGGAGCCGTGGCCCTGGTCAGCCGCCTGGTCGATTGCCCCTTAGTGATCGATTCTTCTAACCCCCAAGTGATTGAGGCGGTGGTCCGGGCCTATCCGGGAAAAGCGATTATTAATTCGGTCAATGGTAAAGCCTCATCAATGGCCACGATTTTCCCCATTGCAAAAAAATATGGGGCCCTGGTTTTAGGTTTAACCATGGATGAAGCAGGCCTGCCCGACTCGGCTGCCAAACGCATGGCCATTGCCGAAAAGATGATTAGAGAAGCCGCTAACTATGGCCTTGACACCAATCAATTACTAATCGATTGTTTGGTTTTAACCGCTTCGGCCCAGCAAAAAGAGGTGAGAGAAACCCTTGAAGCCGTCAGAAGAATACGTCAAACCTATAATATTCCAACCGTTCTTGGTGTATCGAATATCTCTTTTGGTCTACCCAGGCGTGACCTCTTAAACCGAACCTTTTTGACAATGGCTCTGCAAGCCGGTTTAACCAATCCGATTATTAATCCAAGTGACGGTGAGATGATAAATGCCATTGATGCCTTTCGGGCCTTATGGGGCTACGATCACCAGTGTCGCTTTTATGCCGACCACTATAAAAATAAAGAAGGCTTGGAAAAAAAAGAGCTTATCGACGACCAGGTCTTAGATCTTGGGACAATTATTAAAGAAGGCTTGAGCGATAAAGCCAAGGCCGAGACCCAGCGCCTCTTAGAGACCCAAGAACCCTTAGAAATCGTCAACACCTTTATTATCCCGGCCTTAGATGCCGTTGGCGATGCTTTTGAAACAGGGGAGTGCTTTTTACCCCACTTAATCTTTGCCGCTGAAACAGCTAAAAAAGCCTTTGAAGCGATTAAAGAAAAAATGACCGCAAGCGGCCGGACCCAAGTGTCGAGGGGGACCATTATTCTGGCAACGGTCGAAGGGGATGTCCACGATATTGGCAAGAATATCGTCAAAGTCGTTCTTGAAAATTATGGCTACACCATGATTGACTTGGGCAAGGATGTTAAGGCGGAGGTGATCGTGGATGCGATCGCTACCGGAGATGTTAAACTAGTCGGCCTTAGCGCCTTGATGACGACGACGGTCAGAAATATGGAGACGATTATTAACAGCATTAAAGAAAAATATCCGCAAACGAAAATTATGGTTGGTGGCGCCGTCTTAACCAAAGACTATGCCACGGCCATCGGAGCCGATTACTACGGCAAGGATGCCCGCGAAGGGGCCAATATT
Source organism: uncultured Lachnospiraceae bacterium (assembly GCA_964632785.1). Lineage (GTDB taxonomy): Bacteria > Bacillota > Clostridia > Eubacteriales > Eubacteriaceae > Acetobacterium. The sequence goes on from CAZWEU010000007.1 coordinate 10,293, forward strand.
GCCAAACAAGTTTTTGACAATTAATTTTAGAAAAAAAGAAAGAGGTAAAATAATGGAAAAATGGCGTTGTACAGTCTGTAACCATATCCACACCGGGGAAGAAGCACCGGATGTCTGCCCGATTTGTGGGGTCGGTCCGGAAAAATTTGTTTTGCTTGAAGAGACAGATAATTAATAGTTTGAAAGTAAGTTTTTAGATTTAAAGTAAATTTATAGTATAAAAACCCCCCTCTGGCGCCAGAGGGGGGTTTTTTAAAGGACTAGCATTTATCCATGGTTCGGGTTGAGACAACATCAATGCCTAAACCAAGTAAGTTTTCGATAACAACATCGCCAGTTTTAATGGGGGCTTGGACCTTGACCTTATTAATGGCATCCATGGCCTCAAAAATTTTCCCCTTGGGAATGGGCTCGGCCGTTTTAACCGGCAGACGCGGAAGCAAGGCATCTTCGATAACCACTGTCGAGGGAATAACCCGGGTTGGGTTGGTCATTTCGGCAACCGCATACTTCGGTCCTCTCTTACAAGAATGGCCGGTGACGTCGATGGTTCCATCTTCTTTTTGCTCGACGGTCATTTGGCAACCAACTGGACAAACGATACATGTCATTTCTCTTTTCATTTTTTTATATCCTCCACTACAAAGCGTATTTCTCCATTAGGGTACTGTTCTAATTTTTCTTTGGCAATTTTAAAATTCACCATTTCAGCAGGGAGTAGCTTTTTCTCTCTTTTCTTGGCAATGATTTCGTCGCCAATATAGGCGTTAACGACCTTATTTTCATAGACTTGGCGAACTCGCATGTAAAAGGTAATCTTATCGTCGATATTTTTAACTGTTACTTTTTGCGGAACGACATAGCTGATTCCCTCACCATTAGTTGTTGTAAAGTTGGTTTCCGAATTAAGTTCACCCTTGACAAATTGGGCAGCGCCCCGGCCGGCTAAAACCGATTCTTCACTAACATAGTCGACGAGGTCATGGACGTGAACGACGTTTCCACAAGCGAAAACACCGGGCATTGAGGTTTGGCGCAGTTCGCCAACGACGGGGCCAGAAGTCCGATTGTCAATATCAATATTAGCATTACGGGTAATTTCATTCTCGGGGATTAAGCCAACCGATAAGAGTAAGGTATCACAGGCAATGTATTCGTCTGACCCGGGGATGGGCTTAAATTTCTCATCAACCTTGGCGACGGTGACGCCTTCTAGGCGATCTTTTCCGTGAATAAAGGTGATGGTATGGCTTAATTTTAAGGGGATATCATAATCATCTAGGCACTGGACGACATTTCGCACCAAGCCATTGGAATAGGGCATAAGTTCACAAACGGCTTTGACATTTGCCCCTTCAAGGACCATTCGTCTGGCCATGATCAGGCCGATATCACCGGAGCCGAGGATAACAACTTCGCGACCGGGCATAAAGCCTTCCATATTGATAAAACGTTGGGCCGTTCCGGCAGTGAAGACACCTGAGGGCCGGTAGCCGGGAATACCAATGGCACCAGAGGTTCGCTCACGACAACCCATGGTTAAAACAACAGCCTTGGTTTCAATGGCCATATAACCATCAACTTCATTGATCACATGAATCAGTTTTGTCTCACCTTGATCAACCATATCGAGAATCATGGTATCGAGAAAATAAGGAATATTTAGATCGACCATCTCATCGATATAACGTTCAGCGTATTCAGGGCCGGTTAGTTCTTCATTAAAGGTATGAAGGCCAAAACCGTTATGAATACATTGGTTTAAGATACCACCGAGCTCACGGTCACGTTCTAGAACGAGAATATCTTCAGCACCGGATTTTTTTGCTTCGACCGCTGCTGCTAGACCAGCTGGGCCGCCGCCTAATATCACTACATCATAAATCATGATTATACCTCCTCTGAAACGGACTTCGTTTTGCCTGAAAGAATATAGGTCGAATCCTGTTGGTCATACATAATCTCGTCAAGTGGGCAGTCTAATTCACGGGCTAGAATTTCGACGACGCGGGGGGTACAAAAACCACCTTGACAACGTCCGGTTCCAGCTCGGGTCCGTTTTTTAACCCCCTTGACCGTCCGTCCACCAACACTGCGATGAATGACTTCGACAATCTCGCCTTCGGTAACCGTTTCGCACCGACAAACAACCTTGCCATAGCGGGGATCTTCCTTGATAATTGCTCGTTTTTCCTCTTCCGATAATTCGGCAAAGTAGATATGTTTTTTGACCTTGGGATTAAAGTCTTCATTTTCTTCAACATTGGGGAACTTGGGCAGGACGATGTCTTCAACAATGTAACGGGCGACAGCTGGAATAGCCGTTAAACCGGGTGACTCATAGCCAGCGACATTGATAAAGCCTTCAACCGGAGATTCTTCTAAAATGAAGTCACCGTGAGTGGTTGTAAAAGGTGCTTCAACCGGAGTATTTCGAAAGCCGGCATAGGAACGAATGATCTTATTCATGGGGATATTGGGAACATTTTTTTGTGCCGTATCACGGATATAGTCCAGGCGATCGCCAGTGGTTGAGGTATCACCTTTTTCAACCGGTTCGGCATCGGGACCGATTAACATATTACCGTGAACGGTTGGGGCCACTAAGATCCCTTTTCCTTTTTTGGTCGGACAGGGGAAGATGACCCGGCTAACCAAGTCGCCAACTTCCTTGTCAAAGATAAAGTAATTTCCTTTTCGGGCTAGGAGTTCAAAATAAGGCTCGCCAACCATTTCATAAACATCGTCAGCGTAAACGCCTGCGGCATTGATTATGTATTTTGCTTGGATCTCGCCGGCCGGGCTGGTAATTTTAAAGGAATCGTCTAATTTTTCGATCCCGGTTACCAAGTGATTAAGTTTCAAAGTTACCCCATTATCGACGGCATTTTCGGCCGCATGGATACATAGTTCAAAGGGGGAGACGACGCCGGCCGTACCGGAATAAAGAGCCCCGCAAATATCCTTGTGAAGGTTGGGTTCCATTTCATGGACTTCGTCTTTAAAAACAATCCGCATGTCGGGAACGCCATTGGCTAAACCATTGAGATAAAGTTCATGGAGAATTTCCATTTCATATTCATTATGGGCCACAACCAGTGAGCCACATCGCTTAAAGGGGGCATCTAAATCGTCACAGACCTTTTCATACATATAGTTACCGGGCGCATTAAAGCGTCCTTTAAATTTTTCGGCCGGGGCATCGAAGCCACCGTGAACAATAGCTGAATTGGCCATTGAAATTTGATTGCCGACATCATTTTCACCATCGAGTAGTACTACATCCAGCTTGTAGCGTGCTAATTCTCGGGCAATAAATGTACCCGCTAAGCCAGCACCAATAATTGCGATATCATACATTCCATTTTCCTCCTTGGATGATTAAAGTTTTGACTGATCTATAATTAATTATTCTTGGATAAATAAAGAATAAACATTAAGGTGATTAAAAAAATAAGCCAAACAATTTTTTTAAATACCACTGATGTATTTAAAAAAACAATGTGGCTCTCCACTGCCTAATATTAAGTTGTTTTAATGATTAAGATGATAATTGTTCTTGCTTACGAATTAATTCGACCTTATTCCACAATGGTTTATGGGAGGTACTTGATGAAAGGGCTCCCGCTAAAAGACAAGAGTGGACCTCCTCGGGGGTTTGAATAAAACCGCCGGTGATAATGGGAATATTGATCTTGCTTTTGACATTGGTGATTAATTTAGGAACTAAACCGGGAAGGATTTCAATCGCATCGGGCTTGATTCGCCTAGCCGATTCAATTGAAACGTCCATTGCTGATGAATCAAGTAAGAATAAACGCTGAACCGTCAATAGATTTTCGTGCTTGGCACGGCTGATGACATTGTTCTTAGTTGAGATAATTCCAGTCGGTTTGATTTCATCTTTAAGATACTTGATAAAGTAACTATCCTGTGAATAACCTTTGATGAGATCGAGGTGGGTAAAGACATATTTCCCAGCTTTTAAACAAATCTCGACCATTTTTTTTAAATTAAAAACATTACCGGTTAAAAGAAAAATGATTTGTGATTTAGTCCGAATAGCATCGGCTAAATCTCTTGGATCGCGCACCGCAATAATAATCGGATTTTCTTTAAGCATTAAAAAACATTTTTGTGTAGACATTTTCCCTCCTCAAGATGGATTCATTCCTATTATAGCATAGGATGACTCTTTAGAGGGGTGATTTTTTGAAATCAAAAAATTTAGCATTTGTAAAGATCAGTATGGCAAGGCTTGCCTTGCCATACTGATCTTTATGTGTTTTAAATGGTAGTGTTAAAGTGAATTATTCGACGTCTTCCCAGCCTTTAGCACAAGCAACAGCTTTTAACCAGCCAGCGTATAGTTTTTGGCGAACATCATCATCCATCATTGGTTTGAAGGATTTATCGAGTTTCCAAGCTTGGGTAACATCATCTTTACTTGCCCAGAATTTAACAGCTAGACCAGCAAGATAAGCAGCACCCATAGCGGTGGTTTCAACGATTGATGGACGATCAACAGGAACGCCTAAGAGGTCAGCTTGGAACTGCATCAAGAAGTCGTTAGCAGATGCGCCACCGTCGACTTTTAAGGCCGCCAATTTGATATTAGAGTCTTTTTCCATGGCGTCAAGAACGTCTTTTGTTTGATAAGCAAGAGATTCAACAGTTGCGCGGATGACATGGGCCTTGTTAGCACCACGGGTTAAGCCAAGGATGGCACCACGTGCATACATATCCCAATGGGGAGCACCCAGTCCAACAAAAGCCGGTACCATGTAAACGCCATTGGTATCAGCAACTTTATTACAATAGTACTCACTATCAGGAGCGGAGTCAACTAAGCGTAGCTCATCACGTAACCACTGAATAGCGGCGCCGGCGACAAAGATTGAGCCTTCAAGGGCATATTCAACAACGCCATCAAGTCCCCAACCGATGGTGGTTAGAAGGCCGGTAGTTGACGCAACAGGCTCTTCACCAGTGTTCATGAGCATAAAGCAACCGGTTCCGTAAGTGTTTTTAGCCATTCCGGGTTTAAAGCAAGCTTGTCCAAATAAGGCCGCCTGTTGGTCACCGGCAATCCCAGCGATGGGAATTTCTGAACCATATAGGCTAGTTGTCCCATAAACATCTGAGGAAGGTCGAACTTCCGGTAGCATAGAAGCTGGAATATCCAGTTCTTTAAGCATTTTTTCGTCCCATTTTAAGGTTTTGATGTTAAAGGCTAAGGTTCTTGACGCATTTGAATAGTCAGTAACATGAACCTTACCGTTTGTTAATTTCCAGATTAACCAGGTATCAACAGTTCCAAAAGCGAGTTCGCCGCGTTCTGCTCGTTCACGAGCGCCTTCAACGTTATTTAAAATCCAATTGATTTTCGTTCCGGAGAAATAAGCATCGATGACGAGTCCCGTGTTTTCACGGACATAGTCTTCCAGGCCACGTGCTTTTAATTCATCACAAAATCCGGCCGTTCGACGGCATTGCCAAACGATTGCATTATAAACAGGTTCACCAGTCTTGCGATCCCAAACAATAGTGGTCTCACGTTGGTTAGTAATTCCGATCGCCCCAATATCTTCAGGTGTCGCGCCAACTTTTGACATGGCTTCAGTGACAACGCCATTTTGAGTCGCCCAAATTTCCATTGGATCATGCTCAACCCAACCCGCTTTGGGATAAATCTGGGTAAATTCTTTTTGTGCTACGCTGACGATTTCGCTGTCGTGGTTAAATAAAATCGCTCTTGAACTTGTTGTTCCGGCATCCAGTGATAAGATATACTTCTTCATAAGTATAACCCCCCTATTTTGATATTTTTTATTTGATTATGCATTTGCATAAAAAAATCGAACTTAAGATTGGCAATAAAAAAAGGCGTACTGACTAATTTTACATATATTTTTAATGTAAAAACGAAAGTAAGGCCCTCCAAGACTCCTGCCAAGATATGAAATTTAAAAGATGTAAACGTCAATCTTTTATTAAATCAATGATAACATAAATGCCTTTAACTGTAAAGGACAAGCAGGAAAAAAATGTGTTAACTTATTAACAATATAAAAAATGATCATTAACCGATAAATATTTGCCCTCCTTGAAAAACACTTCTTTAAAATAACTTGATTCAATGATGATTATGCTTTATACTTTAAAACGAAATTAATCCTTTATAAGAAGTAAGAAGAGAGACAGCCTTGTCTCTTTTTTTGATAGGCGGGCTTTAGTCGACCGGTTTATTTCCTCGGAGATACGGGATCAAAACCATCCGCCTGGGACAAAAAACTATTCAATCCCAGCCTTTTATGTTATAATTAGGCTAGAAAACTGCGTAAAATAAATGCAAAATTGATTTAAAATGATAGGAAGTAATGATTGGAAAAAAGATGAGCCTTCAATTCACCCACTTACACGTACATACGGAATATAGTTTGCTCGATGGCTTTGGGCGAATTGATGCCTTAGTCAAGGCTGCTTCTGACAGCGGCATGGAAAGCCTCGCCCTAACGGATCATGGGGTCCTTTTTGGCGCCATTGATTTTTATCGGTCTTGTTTAGCCCACAATATTCGCCCGATTATTGGTTGTGAGGTTTATGTGGCCCCCCGGACCTTAAGTCAAAAAGATCCCCAACAAGACAAAGAAAGGGCCCACCTGGTCTTGCTCGCTGAGAATAATATCGGCTATCAGAATCTGATGAAAATTGTCTCGCTGGGATTCACCGAAGGTTTTTATTACAAACCAAGAGTTGACCACGATACCCTTCGCTTATATAGCCAAGGGGTTATCTGCCTGTCGGCCTGTATCGCGGGTGAGATTCCCCAGCTGATCATTAAGAATCGCCTTAAAGAAGCGGAGCAGCGGTGTCTTTTATACCAAGATATCTTTGGCCGGGATAATTTTTTTCTGGAGATTCAAGACCACCGTTTACGCGAAGAGGCGCTGGTCAATGAACGCCTGATTCAGATCGGGGAAAAATATGATATTCCCTTGGTCGCGACCAACGATGTTCATTATATCCATAAGGAAGATGCCGCCCACCATGATGTCCTCTTATGCATCCAAACGGCAGCAGTCGTTAACGATGAAAAAAGAATGCGTTTTCCTAACGATGAATTTTATCTAAAGACAGCCGAGGCAATGAATCGCTTATTCATCGATGTTCCTCAAGCCATTGAAAATACCAATCGGATTGCCAGACGCTGTGAGGTGACCTTTAACTTAGAAGCCATGCACCTACCGACCTTTGCCCTGCCGATTGGCCAGAGACCACAGGATTACTTAAGAAAACAATGTTTGGCCGGACTTAGGCAAAAGTATGATGATATCAGCCCGGAGCTTTTAAAACGCTTGGATTATGAGCTTGAGGTCATTCATTCCATGGGTTTTGATGATTATTTTTTAATTGTTTGGGACTTTATCCGCTACGCCAAAGAAAACAAAATCATGGTTGGTCCCGGTCGTGGCAGTGCAGCGGGGAGTCTGGTGGCCTATGGCCTGGACATCACGACCGTCGATCCGATTCGCTACAATCTTTTATTTGAGCGCTTTTTAAACCCTGAGCGGGTGACCATGCCGGATATTGACGTCGATTTTTGCTATGAGCGGCGGCAAGAAGTGATCGATTATGTGGTGGCTAAATACGGTGACGACCATGTTGCTCAAATTATCACCTTTGGAACCATGGCCGCCCGAGGGGCCTTACGGGATGTTGGTCGGGCCATGGACCTGCCTTATAGCTTTGTCGATAAGGTCGCCAAAGAAATTCCTCTGCACCCGGGTCGTACGATCAGCATTGCCGAGGCTTTAGAGGAGAACCCCGACCTTAAAAAAATGCAAGAGAGTGATGGTCAAATCAGAGACTTGATTAAGACCGCCCAATCGATTGAAGGCTTGGCCAGGCACGCCTCAACGCATGCCGCCGGAGTGGTGATTTCCGACAAGCCCTTAGTCGAATATATCCCTTTATATCGCAGTAATGAGGTCATTACAACCCAATTTACCATGGGCCACTTAGAAGACCTTGGCCTGCTTAAGATGGATTTTTTAGGCTTGCGGACCTTAACGGTCATCCAAGACGCCTTAGGCCACATTGAATACGGCAAGGGCCTTAGCCTTAATTTAGATACGATTGACTTAAATGACCAGAAGGTCTATCAAATGCTGTCAAAAGGCGATACCCTAGGCGTTTTTCAACTGGAAAGCCGGGGTATGCAACAATTTATCAAGGAGCTGCAACCCAGTGGCTTTGAGGATATCATCGCCGGAATTTCCCTCTATCGGCCCGGTCCCATGGAGCAGATTCCCCGTTATATCCATAATAAGAAGAATCGTCAAGATGTCACCTATCTGGACCCCATGCTAGAGTCGATCTTAGATGTTACCTATGGCTGTATGGTCTATCAAGAACAAGTCATGCAGATCTTTCGTGATTTAGCCGGCTTCTCCATGGGTCGCAGTGACTTAGTCAGACGAGCCATGTCCAAAAAGAAACAGGCCGTTATGGACGCCGAGGGTGAGGTCTTTGTTTACGGCGAAACCGATCAAGATGGTAAAGTTATCGTTGACGGGGCCATTCGCCGCGGGCTTGCCGAGCAGACGGCCAAGAAGCTTTATGAGGAAATGAAGGATTTTGGCAATTACGCCTTTAATAAATCCCACGCTGCTGCCTATGCCGTGATTGCCTATCAGACGGCTTGGCTAAAATGCCACTATCCGACCGAATTTATGGCGGCCTTAATGTCGAGTATCATGGACGATGAAAAAAAAGTGGCCAAATACATCGACGATTGTCGTAAAATGACCATTCATGTTCTGCCACCCAGTGTCAATATTAGTTTTGAGAAATTCTCGGTGACGGGCAAATCAATTTGTTTTGGCCTCGGCGCCGTTAAGGGCTTGGGTAAAAATGCCATTGAAGCGATTATTTCAGCCCGCCAAAAAGAGGGTGATTTTCAGAATTTTAGAGATTTTTGCGAGCGAGTCGATTTGAAGTACGTCAATAAACGCGCCATTGAGAGCCTGATTAAAGGTGGTGCCTTTGATTTTGTGAAAGACGGCCGGGCCCAGTTGTTGGCTAATGCGGAACTGATTGTCGACCAGGTTCAACGGGAGAAAAAAGATCGACTTTCCGGGCAAATGTCGCTTCTAGACCTAGGTGGACTGGGTCAAGGAAGTGGCCTTAATGCGATGAAGGAAGAACATTTCCCGACCCGCCCGCCTTTCTCTAAAGAGGAACGATTAGCTCTTGAAAAAGAAGTCCTTGGTCTTTATGTGACCGGCCACCCCTTGGACCGTTATGAAAAAATCTTGAAAAAATCCCTTAATCTGTTTTCTAATATGGTCGATGATTATCAGGAATTAGAGGCTGCCGGCCTAAGAAATGGGTCCTTTGTCAGTGTCGGTGGCTTGATCCAGGAACTAAAGCCGATGATGACTAAAAAAGGGCAGATGATGTGCTTTTTAACGATCGAAGATTTATATGGGAAAATGGAGATTGTCGTCTTTCCCCGGACCTATGAATCCTATCGCCGCTATTTAAAGCTCGACCAGCCGGTGATTATCAAAGGAAAAATTAATTATAATGAAGAGAATGTCTCGATTCTGGCCGATCAGATTTTTCCCATTGGTGAATTACCAGACCAAGCAAGGCTAGAGGAGGGAAAAAAAGTCTACCAAGTCGATAAAACCGCTGGTAAGTCGGAAAAATTGATTTTAAAGTTTTCTGACCAATCGAAAAAACATTTGATCCAGGAGATTAAAAAAATATTGCTGGCTTACCCGGGAAAAACACCGGTCGTTCTTTATTTTATTAAAGAAAACAATCAATTTGGGGCAAGTCGAAATTTATGGGTTAAGCTAGATGAACATTTAATCAGACAGTTAAGCAATTATTTGGGAGAACAGAATGTGGAGGTAAGATAGTGCGAATTGCAGTTTTAACAAGTGGTGGCGATGCGCCGGGGATGAATGCCGCCCTGCGGGCGATTGTCCGGACGGCTATTTATAGTAATATTGAGGTATTGGGTATTCATAAGGGCTTTGCCGGTTTACTGGAAAAAGAAATTATTCCCTTGAGTGTCTACTCCGTCGCTGATATTCTTCAACGGGGGGGGACGATTCTAAAGACCTCGAGAAGTCAATTTTTCACCACCAAAGCAGGCCAAAAAAAAGCTGCCTCCGTGCTAGAAGAGTATGGGGTCGACCATTTAATTGTGATCGGCGGGGATGGCAGCTTAAGAGGGACCATGGCCCTAGGAGACTTAGGCGTCAGTGTTATCGGAATCCCCGGAACCATCGATAACGATTTAGGGTGTAGTGACCATTCAATTGGTTTTGATACGGCCGTTACAACGGCCCTCGATGCGATTAGTAAAATCAGAGATACCACCTCCTCTCACAACCGCATTAATGTGGTCCAGGTGATGGGGCGAAGCTGTGGCGATATTGCCCTGCACTCCGGCTTAAGTGGAGGTGCTGAAGCCATGATCATTCCAGAGATTGACGTGAATTTAGATGAGATTTGTGAGCGATTGCTAAAGGGAAAAGACCGGGGGAAACTCCATAGTATTGTGATGTTGGCAGAGGGTTGTGGAAATTACGTTGAGTATTGTGAAAAGATCGAAGAAAAAACAAGAGTTACAACCAGAGGAACTGATTTAGGTTATATCCAAAGGGGTGGGAGTCCCTCTAATGTTGACCGCTACTTGGCCAGCTCCATGGGTTATTATGCGGTTGACGCAATTATAAAAAAACAAACAGGACGGGTGATCGTTCAAAGAAAGGGTGAATTTCTAGCGATTCCAATCAAAGAAGCCCTGGAGATGGCCAAAGTATTTAGGCAGGATATTTACGACATTGCCACTGTATTGTCGATATAATAAAGCTTATAGAAGAGGTAAATGATGAAAAGAACGAAAATTGTATGTACATTAGGACCGGCAACCGATTCCAAAGAACTGATTAGAGAATTGATAATTAACGGGATGAACGTTGCTCGCTTAAACTTTTCCCATGGCGATTACGCCGAACATGCTGCGCGCATTCAAAAGGTCAAAGAAGTCCGAAAAGAGCTGGGAGTTCCGGTGGCCATTTTACTGGATACCAAGGGGCCGGAAATTCGAACTGGGGAATTAAAAGAGGGCAAAGTAGAGCTGGAAAAAGACGATATCGTCATTTTAACCGGAGAAAACATTGTCGGAGATAAAAAACGTTTAAGTATTTCCTATCCCAACCTATCTAGCGAGCTGGTCGCGGGAAATTTAATCCTGATCGATGACGGCTTAATTCAGCTAAAAGTGATCAGTATCGATGGCCCCGATATTAAGTGCCAAGTTATGAATGGAGGGGAACTGGGTGGTCGAAAGAGCATTAATATTCCCGATGTTAATATTGAATTGCCGGCCCTGACCGATAAGGACCGCAAGGACATTGTCTTTGGAATTGAGCAAAAAATGGATTTTATTGCCGCTTCCTTTGTTCGGAAACCGGAAGATGTTTTAGAAATCAGAAGAGTCTTGGAACAAAACGGCGGTGAGTTACTGGGTATTATTGCTAAGATTGAAAACCGTGAAGGTGTTGAAAAAATCGATCAGATCCTTAAGGTCTGTGATGGGGTCATGGTGGCCAGAGGCGACCTGGGGGTTGAAATCCCGGCTGAAGAAGTACCCTTAGTTCAAAAAAGATTGATCCGCAAATGTAATTTACTGGGTAAACCGGTTATCACTGCGACCCAGATGCTCGATTCAATGATGCGCAACCCAAGGCCAACCCGGGCTGAAGTTGGGGATGTGGCTAACGCGGTATTTGATGGGACGGATGCGGTCATGCTTTCCGGTGAAACAGCAGCCGGTTGTTATCCCGTTGAAGCGGTTAAAAGCATGTATAGTATTGTTGTTCAAAGTGAAAATTCGGAAGAGTATATGAATCGAAAAAAACCGGACCATGGTGAACGGACCATCACTAACGCTGTCAGTGAAGGAGCTTGTGAAATTTTTCGACAATTAAGTGCAAAATCAATTATGGCCGTGACCTCATCGGGACGGACGGCTAAAATGATTTCAAAGTATCGACCCGATTGCATGATTTTAGCTGTTACCGATAAGGTGACAACGGTTCGACGATTGGCCCTCGTTTGGGGTGTTGAATCGATCTATATACCTGAATTTAAAGATACCGATAGCATGATTGAGAATTCGGTCAAGCAAGCCGTCGAATTGGGCTATTTGAAATTTGGCGACATTGTGATTGTCACCCGGGGCAGTAATCCGCGGGTCCAAGGCAATTCCAACATGATTATTGTCCATCCAATAGGTAAACCGCTCGCCAATGGCATTGGCATCGGAAATGAAGGGGTAACCGGCATAGCCAAGCTGGTCAATGCCGATAATATCGATGAGTTTGAAGAAGGTGATATCTTGGTGGTAAAAGCCTTAAATCCGGAGATTAACACTGTCCTTGAAAAAGCTGCCGGTATTATCACCGAAGAAGGTGGACTGAGCTCGGAAGGGGCCATTGCCGGCCTGCATTATGGAATTCCCGTGATTGTCGGGGTCGAAAATGTCTTGTCAGTGATTGAGGATAAAAAAACGGTATCACTTGATCCGAAACAAGGAACAATTTATAGTGGCTACGTTAAAATGATGTAGGCAAAAAAATCATGGTCAGCTGACCATGATTTTTTTATTAGCTTTATTGGACGTGGTAGGTCACTTGGTAAACATCAGAGAGTAACCTGGCATCGTAGTTTTCAACAGTGTCGGAACGTCTTTCGATGGAGAAAAAAAATGTTGATTTAAAGGGGTGGCAAACAATCGGTGAATTAAGTTTTATCGGTGCGGTTAACTGAACCGGATCTTTTCCCTCGGCATTCATAATCCAGATTGATTGGTTTTTTAAATTTGAATTGGGAGCCGACAGCTGGGTGTAAATAATGTTTTTGGCATCGGGGGTGTATTGGGCCGAACCAAAGGATCCGGTCGCCAAAGTCGTCGGCCGGATATCCCCTAATTGCCAGGTCTCGATCGTCTGGGAATCAAGATTGTTTTTAACAAAAATAACCTGGTTGCTTAAATCATTGATAGAAAAGTAAATCGTATTTTCGGCAATGAGGATGGGGGACAGCTGATTGCCTTCTTTTGGTAGACTGGCAAAATAAAGATTTGTTTTCTCTTCATCAGTCGTGTTGGTTGCAATGAAGACAAAACCCGGTTCATTCTTCAAATAGGCAAGTTTTAAAAGTGAATAACTTTTAGTATTGGTGAAAACACGCTGCTGGCCTTGGTTGTCGGCTAATACAAGCTCGTTTCTATTATTAGCGTAGGCGACCTTACCGGACTCAGCGGTGCCAAATTTGGCCAGGACATTTTCTTCGCTGGAAGAGATAATCCGAGTGGTGTTTTTATTGAGATCGGACCAAGCCAGTTGGCTACCGATGGTGTTGGTGTTGATATCGTTGGTTTCTTCAATATAATAGATGCCGGTATCAAAAGAATCGTAAATGGCAGAGGATTGCCGCTTATCGGAATTAATAAAGGGTGTCAATATAAAATTAGTCGTGTCGAGGGTGGAAATTAAATAAGGACTGGTGGCGTCACCGGCATTGAGAACGATCAGTTGGGAACCACTATAGCTGATATCCTGAACAATCCCATTAGAGACCGCATCATAGGATAAAATTGTTGCCTCTAGCGGCGAGCTAAGCTCAGAATTCGGATTTTCATCAATGACAATGGGGACATTGGTAGGAATCAGGATATTCTGGCAACCCGTCATTAAAAAAAGAGTTACTAATAAAAAAAACGGCAAGAGTCGATTGGGCTTAAGCATCATATTCACCTCCGTAAATTAAAGTTGACAGGATGGGGAAACTGACGACGATATTGGTTCCTTCATCGAGCTGACTGACAATTTCGATCCGACCATCATGTTTTTCAACGATTTGTTTGACAATATAAAGACCTAGTCCGGAACCATCTTCATTATTACTGCGCGACCGGTCTTCTTCAACCCGGTAGAAGGCGTTAAAGATCCGTTTTTGTTCAACCTCCGAAATACCGGGTCCATAATCACGAATGGAGACAATAATTTGGTCGTCCTCTAGGGTTGAGACAACATCGATAATATCGCCTGAATTAGAGTATTTAATGGCGTTATGGATGATGTTGATAAAGATTTGTTGCAAGCGGTCATAGTCACCGAGGATTTCCGGCAATTCTTCAGACCGATAATTAATGGCGACATCCCGTTGCGAGGCCTTGATCTGCATCTGTTCAACGACTTCGGACAAGAGTAAGACGATATTGAGATTTGTTTTTTTAAAGTCAAATTCGGCCTTGCCAAATTTATTGACATTTAAGAGGCTGTCAACCAGGCGTAAAAGCCGGTGGCCCTCGCGATTAATGGTTGTTAGCGACCGGGTTAAAATCTCCGGGTCGGCGACTTCCCGGCGAATCAGCATGTCGGCATAACCGATGATCGTCGTTAGGGGGGTTCGCAGCTCATGAGAGACACTGGAGATAAACTTTCGCTGTTCCTCCTGCATCAATTTGGCGGCCGTCATATTCCGGATAATGATCATATAATTCTCTTCAAAGCCTTTTTCCCGGATGGGGCTGCCAATTAAGAGTAAATTACGGTCATTGCAATCAATTTCTTCGGAGATATGGTCCTTACCATTTTTAAGGCGGTCAAAGATATCGCGAAGGAAGGATTGAAACTGAAAATCATAAATTGTTTTGGGATTGCTGACATTAAAATAAGTTTTGATATAGCGATTCGAAGTGATGATATTGCCATCTTTATCGATGGCTAATAAACCGTCATCGAGGGAGGCCAGGACTCCGGCCAAGCGTTTTCGTTCCGATTCCAATTGGAGGATGACATTATTGATATTTAAAACCATGCCGTTAAAAGCCTTGGTTAGTTCGCCAATTTCATCGCTATGCTTGTAAAAGATGGTTAGATTATAATTACCGTCATTAATTTCGTTGGAGATCTTAGTTAAATCCTTGATTGGTTGAACAAAATTATTGGAAAACAAGAGGGTGACAATAATTAAAATAAAAAGACCAATAATGCCACCGATGGCAAAAAGAATCCCCACCAGGTTGAGAAAGGAATCGAGCTCATGTAAGGAATAGACAAAACCAATGTGGCCAATGGTCGCCTCGTCGATGACAATCGGGGCGACAAAATAAGTCAGGCTGGCATTATTGATCCGCTTGACCGTGAAAACAGGGGCACCCTCGCTACGGGAGAGGTTTAACTCGGTATCGAGGGTTGTTGTTGCTGCCAAAGCGCTGGAATCAGCAATTAAAACCCCGGACTCATTAAAGACCAGGGTCCGGGTGTTTTCGCTTGAAGCGATACTGTTGCCTAAATAAAGGCCATTGGCAATCAGGCGATTGCCCAGTGTGTCATCACCACTCATGTTTTTAAGCTCTTGGCTGATAAATAAGGTCGAGTCCCGGGCTGTTTCGAGTAGGTAGTCCTTCGATTGATTGATATAAAAATATGAAGTTCCCTGGAAGACGAAAAAGACCACTAACAAAAAAGCGGTGGTAAATAAGGCAATATTATAAATGATGATGCGACTGCGGTAATTCAGGTGCATTAAACGCTCCTCATCTTATACCCGATCCCAAAGACGGTTTGGATATATTTGTTGCCTTGGGAATCAATTTTTCGGCGGATCCGCTGAACATGCATGTCGACCGTTCGGGTATCGCCATAATAATCATAGCCCCAAATTTTTTCAAGGAGGGTGTCGCGGGCAAAGACCTGTTCTAAATTGGCCATCAAGAGATGGAGAAGTTCAAACTCCTTAGGGGTTAGATGAATTTCTTTTTCTTTTAGAGTGACCTTTCGCTCGTCCAGATAGAGGGCGAGATCACCATTTTTTAAAAAGCTGTCTTCGTCGGGCGGGTCGAGAATGGTCGCCGACCGCCTTAAATGGGCTTTGACCCGGGCCAGTAGCTCACGGTTATCAAAAGGCTTGGTAATATAATCATCGGCCCCTAATTCAAGGCCTAAGACCTTGTCGATAATATCGGTTTTGGCCGTCAGCAGAATAATTGGGGTCGATAATTGGGGAACTAATTCACGACAGACATCATAGCCATTTTTCTTAGGGAGCATGATATCAAGGAGAATTAAGTCAGGCTTGATCTCCAGGGCTTTTTCAACCGCTTCCAGACCGTCGTAGGCGGTAAAGACTTGATAACCCTCAAATTCTAATTCCATTTTTATTAAATCGACGATTGAAGGTTCATCATCGACAACCAGTATTTTTTCATTCATTGCTTACCTCTTTCTTAAATCATTAAAACCACAGTTTAAATTGTTCTTTATTTTGAATGGCGCCAAGGATCCGGTCGTCAGCGTTGGGAATCCTAAGTTTTAAGTTTTCAATCAGTTCTTTCATGTCGTCTCGTTTTGTATAGCCATCAGCCGGACAAGTATTACTAATAATCGGCAATTCTTTTAAGGCCGGGCTGGCTAAGATCGCCTCTTCCTTGACAAAAATAAGGGGCCGAATCAAGCTGATGTCTTTGCGATCCAGATAAGTCACCGGTGCGAAAGTACTTAGGCGACTCTCATAAAAAAGACTGAGCAAAAAGGTTTCAATCACATCATCACGGTGGTGGCCAAAGGCAATGGTCCGACAGCCTTCTTTAATGGCTAAATCGTGAAGGGCCCCGCGCTTCATCCGCGAGCAAAGAGAGCAGGGATTTTTTTCACGACGGTCGTCAAAGACGATCGGACCGATATCGGTTTTTTTAATCGCATAGGGGATTTCAAGTTGAGCGCATAAGGATCTTAAGGGTGAGAAATCCATATCTTTAAAACCCAGATCCAGGGTGATTGCTTTGAGGGTAAAAGGGACTAGTGAAAAATACTGAAACTGCTTTAAGGCTAAGAGTAAAGCAGTCGAGTCTTTTCCCCCCGATAAACCGACGGCAATGGCATCACCCGCCTTAATCATATCATATTTTTCAATAGCCTTGCGAAGAGGTCCAAGTATTTTCTTCATATTACTCCTATTCTTTATTTATTATACCCTATTGGGCAATTATTTATATTAAAAGCTTGTTATTTTTTTTCTTAAAAGGTAATATTAGCGTTTAAGGCTTTAGTTTAACACCTTATGATTGAAAATAAAAGGAGTTTATCTGTGAAACATGCAATTATTGGTCTACTTGAATTTTTACCGGATTGGTTTGAAATACTGATTGTTTCGGCCATTCCCATTGTCGAATTAAGGGGGGCCATTCCCTTAGGAATCTTGGCTTATCAATTACCCTACTTGGAAGTCTATTTTCTAGGCGTCTTGGGAAGCTTGATCCCGGCCCCCTTTATTCTTTTGTTTATCCCGGCGATTTTAAAGTGGATGGCATCGACAAAGGCCTTTGGGTCTTTGGCCCAGTGGGTCATTCGTAAGGGGATGAAGAAATCGGACCGGCTTGTCCGCTATGAATTTTGGGGCTTGTTTCTATTTGTGGCCATTCCCTTACCGGGTACCGGGGTTTGGAGCGGGTGTTTAGCGGCCTCGCTCTTGGGTCTTGATTTTAAACGATCCATGTTAGCCGTGACCTTGGGAACGATGACGGCCGGCTTGATCGTAAGCTCATTAGTAGCCGGTGGTTTATTGTTAATTTAATGCTTGATCTTACAAGGAGGAGAAAATGGCTTTAACACAAAAATTTTACCGTGACAAACGAAAAGAACTTGGCGACAAACTGGCTAAGGATAGCCTGGCCCTGATTTATTCGGGCCGGGAGATTCCCATGTCGGCGGACGCCAATTATCCTTTTTATACCAACAATAATTTTAATTACCTGACCGGGATTAATGAAGCCGAGGTCGTCTTGGTGCTTGCCAAAAATAAGGACGGCGAGCTTTTGGAAAGTCTTTATCTACTAGAGATTGACCCCCTAAAAGAAAAATGGCAAGGTCGGAAATTAAGGCCGGATGAGGCCAAAAGCCTGTCGGGGATTTCTGATATTCGTGAGAAAAAAGCCTTTATTGGCGACTTTACCAAGGCCAATTTTACCAATCTGTACTGGGACCGGCAAGTGCCGGCTCATCAGCAGCAAGAAAGTGACGATGAGGCCTTTAAGAAAAGGTGGCAAGAGGCGGTAGGCCACGACTTATCGCCCTTCTTTCAAGCCATGCGGGTGATTAAGACCGGTGAGGAAATCGCCGCTATTAAAAAAGCTGTCAGCCTGACAAAAGAAGCCTTTGCCAAGGTCAAGCAGAAGGTTAAGCCGGACGTCTTGGAATATGAACTAGCAGCCTGTTTTGAGTATTATATCAAGATCAAAGGGGCTTCGGGCTTAGCCTTTGAGACGATCGTCGCATCGGGCGAAAATGCCACCATCCTTCACTATACCAAGAACTCGAAAAAACTTAGGGCCGGGGAATTGGTCTTATTTGATTTGGGGGCCCGGCTTAATAATTACTGTGGTGATATCAGTCGTACCCTTGCTGTGAGTGGACAAATGACTAAAGTCCAAGCCCTTTTTTACGAGATGGTTGAAAGAGTGCAAGCAGAGATGATTAAAGCCTATCGACCGGGTGCCTCTTTAAAGGCCTTGCAGGCCCAGACCACGGCTTTATTTGAGTCCCATTGCCGAAGGCTGGGTTTGTTGCCCAAAAGCGGTGATATCCGTGACTATTATTATCATGGCATTGGTCATTCATTAGGCATGGACACCCACGATATTCGCCCCAAGGGCGACCTGATCTTAAGGCCCGGCATGGTCCTTAGTGTTGAACCGGGAATCTATGTAAAAGACCATGGCCTGGGCATAAGAATCGAGGATGACGTGGTCATTACCGAGGAGGGTTGCCAAGTTTTGTAAAAAGTCTTGACAAGAAATCCTACTAGGGTTATGATGATTATGAAAATTGAATATTTACCTATCCAGAGAGGTGGAGGGACAGGCCCGATGAAACCCGGCAACCAGCGAAGCATGGTGCCAATACCTGCGCATAATGTGCAATGATGGGAGTGATAAAAACCTCATCTTTTTTAGATGAGGTTTTTTTATTAAAGGTAAATAGACAGATAATTTCAAGATCATAAAACAAAAGGAGAAAGTATGAAAAAATTATTTACCTCAGAATCCGTTACTGAAGGTCATCCCGATAAGATGTGTGACCAAATTTCTGATGCGGTCCTCGATGCCATCCTTGAAAATGACCCCCTGGCTCGCGTTGCCTGTGAGACCTTGGTGACCACGGGAATGGTTTTTGTGACCGGCGAGATTACCACCAGTTGCTACGTCGATATCCCTAAAATTGTCCGCGAAACCGTGCGGGGGATTGGTTACGATCGGGCCAAATACGGTTTTGATTGTGATACTTGTGCGGTGGTTACGGCCATTGATGAACAATCGAGCGATATTGCCATGGGTGTCAATACGGCTTTGGAATTTAGAGATGGATACGAAAATCCGTCCTTAATGACCGGAGCAGGAGACCAAGGGATGATGTTTGGCTTTGCTTGCAACGAAACAGAGGAGTACATGCCCCTGCCCATTTCTTTGGCCCATAAGCTGGCTAAACGCTTAAGTGATGTGCGAAAAGAAAAGATTGTCGATTACCTGCGTCCCGATGGTAAAACCCAGGTGACGGTTGAATACGAAGACGGCCGTCCCACTCGCATTGACACGATCGTTATCTCTACCCAACATTCGACTAAACCAAGCCTTGAAACAATTTTTGATGACATGGTTGAAAAAGTCATTAAACCGGTGATCGATCCAAAATTATTAGATGACAAGACCCGCTACTTAGTCAATCCAACCGGGCGATTTGTCATTGGCGGTCCCCAAGGTGATTCCGGTTTAACCGGCCGTAAAATCATCGTCGATACCTATGGTGGCACCGGCCGACATGGTGGTGGGGCTTTCTCCGGTAAAGATCCCACTAAGGTCGATCGTTCAGCCGCCTATGCAGCCCGCTATGTGGCCAAAAACATCGTTGCTGCCGGCTTGGCTGACCAATGTGAATTAGAGCTGGCCTACGCCATTGGGGTTGCCCAACCGGTTTCTGTCTATATTGATACCTTTGGAACGGGGAAATTAGCCGATGATGTGATCGTCACCTTGGTGAAAGAAAACTTCGACCTCAGACCATCGGCCATTATAGAGAAATTGGGCCTACGGGCACCAATCTATCAACAAGTGGCAGCTTATGGCCATTTTGGCCGAAATGATCTAGACCTTCCCTGGGAAAAACTCGATATGGTGGAGGTCCTAAAAACCAGCCTAAAAATAAGTAAAAGTTAAGACTAACTTAAGAAAAAAAGCGATCCAGGGCATTAAAAATCCTATTCACTCCGATTTTACCATTAAAGAGTCAAAAATCATTGAAAATAAAATTTTTATGACTTATGATGAATAATGATTTTACAGATCAGGATTATGTGGTATAATACAATCGTTACAAGTTATATGAAACTTTGATGAAAATTTTAATGAAGCGAATTTAAGTAAGAAAGTAGGCGATAGGATGAAGAAAAATAAAATCGTAACAGGAATTATTACAAGTTCACTGGTTTTATCTTTTTTAGTGGCACCGGTTTATGGGGCCTCACTAAACGAACAACTTGCCGGCAGTAAGGCGAGACAAGCAGAAGCCCAATACCAAGTCGACCTGACCCAGACGACCATTGATGGGATTACCCAAGAAGTGGACAAGGTCAATGCCGAAATTAATCGGATCAACACGGTGATTGAAAAAATCAATGCCGAGATTCAGGCATTAGAAGCCAATATTGCGCAAAAGCAGCAGGAATTAGCCGTGGCTGAAGCCAAACGGACCGAACAAGAAAATGATATGAGCGGCCGGGTTCGAACCCTTTATATGTATGGAAATGAAAGTATTCTTGAGTTTTTATTTAGTGCCAAGGATTTCTCTGATTTCTTCGCCAAGCTGGACATGTCAAAATACATTATGTCCGCTGACAAGGAAGCTTTAACAGCCTTAGAGGAAACGAAAAGAGTAATTGACGAAAAAAAGGCCAGCATCGAAGCGGATCGCTTAAAAACAGTTGAAAAACGCAGCGAAGAAGAAACAGTTCTCAACCAGCAGACAGAAATTAAAGCTCAGAAGGATCAATTGATCGCTCAGAATCAGGCCATTGTCAATGAATATGCGGCCGTTGTTGAAGCGGAAGCGGCCATGGCCTCTGAGATTGAAGCCCAGTTAGCCGCTTACTATGCTGAACAAAAACGTTTAGCCGAAGAAGCAGCAGCAGCTCAACAAAGCCAAGCCAGTGATGGTGGAAGCAGTAGTGGTGGCAGCAGCAGCGGTGGCGGCAGTAGCAGTGTTGCACCGGATATTAGCTATTCAACAAGCGGTTATGTCTGGCCGGTTTCAGGGCCCATTACCAGTCCTTTTGGTTACCGGACCCATCCCATCTTTGGTAATCAAAGTTTTCACTCAGGGGTTGATATCGGGGCGTCTAGTGGAACCTCGGTAGCAGCAGCCGGAAGTGGAACCGTTATTTCAGCAGGTTGGAATGGTGGCTATGGAAATTGTGTCATCATCGATATGGGAAATGGTGTCTCATCACTTTATGCCCACCTAAGCTCCATGTATGTGTCCTCAGGACAGACGGTCTCAGCCGGTCAATCAATTGGCGCCGTTGGGAGTACAGGAAATTCAACCGGGCCTCACCTTCACTTTGAAATGAGATCTTATGGAACAGCAGTCAGTCCTTACAATTATTATTAAGACAAGTATTCAAAGCATCTTCGCTAGCGAAGATGCTTCTTTTTTATGAAATTAGTTACATTTGTTACAAATTATCAAGTTTTCTAGTGTATTATTAAATAAGATATGATAAACTAAGGAAGCTAAGCCATTAATAAGAATCAGCGCTAAGCCATTATAAAGAAAGTCCCAGATAAAATAAGCTAAATTAATGGTTGGTATATTAAAATACCGATAAGTACATATCTTCGGTAAGGAGTGGTAATGAGATGATTGAATTTAGAAATGTAACCAAAAGTTATGATAAAAATAAATGTGATGCCTTAAAAGATATCAGTTTGTTTATCGATAAGGGCGAGTTTGTCTTTCTAGTCGGGCGAAGTGGGGCGGGAAAGTCAACCTTTATCAAATTATTATTAAAAGAGACGGACCCCTCATCAGGGGTAATTTTGATCAACAATTATAATATTTTAAAATTAGCTAAAAAAGAAATCCCTTATTTAAGACGAAAGATTGGGGTTGTCTTTCAAGATTTTAGATTGCTGGAAAACAAGAGTGTTTATGAAAATGTTGCCTATGCCATGGAAATTATTGGTAAATCGCGAAAACAAATCAACAAGCGGGTCCCCCTAGCCCTTGAGATGGTCGGCTTGTCCCATCGGGCCAATCATTACCCCGGTGAATTATCCGGTGGCGAGCAGCAACGGGTGGTCATCGCTAGAGCCATTATCAATAATCCGACGATTTTAATTTGTGATGAACCAACCGGAAACCTCGACCCGGAAACATCTTATGAAATTATCAAAATACTAGAAGAGATTAATCGCCGGGGGACGACCGTTGTCGTTGTTACCCATGACCGGGAAATTGTCGATGTGATGAAAAAAAGAGTTCTGACCCTTGATGATGGTTGTTTGATCATCGACGATGCAATTGGGAGGTACGGCTATGAAATTTAAATCCTTTCGGTCAATTTTTAAAAATGTCTTAAGGGATACGGTTCAGAGTATTGAACGTAATAATTTAATGAGTGCCGCGTCCATTCTTTCGGTTATCGCGGCTTTGCTAATCTTAGGGATTTTCTTGATTTTAACCATCAATGTTCAGGAAGTGACCAGAGACGTTGAAGCGAAACTGGAATTAAAAGTATTTCTGGAAAAAGACTATAGTCAAAGCCAGCAAGAAAAAATTGAAGAGACCTTTGACAAGAGTCGCTTGATCGAATCCTTTGATTTTGAAAGTGCTGAAGATGCACTGGGGAATTTCACGGCCAGCCTAGAAGACTATGCCCCCCTCTTAAGTGGTTATAATACCGAGAACAATCCCATGCCGGCTTCCTTTATCATCCGGGTGACCGACCCCAATGACTTAGAAGAAGTCCAAAACTTGGCCTTGGAATTTCAAGGCGATGGGGTCGAATACGTCCGTTATGGGCAAGAGTATGTCGAAGCCTTGATTTCTTTTAATAATTTTACCAATACCTTAAGCATTGTGGTCTTAATCGTCTTATCCTTGATCTCGGTATTTATTATCTATAATACCATTAAGCTAACGGTTTTTGCCCGCCGCCGTGAAATTGGTATTATGAAGTATGTCGGGGCGACTAATAGCTATATCCGGGCCCCCTTTATTTTGGAAGGGACATTTTTGGGAATTATTGGCTCGATCATTGCCTATTTGGTTATTCGGGTTTCCTATTATTATGTTTTAGGGGTAATTGGGACTAATTTGTTTCTGCCCGTCGATGCGACCCTGGCAGCACCGGAAGAGGTCTTAGCCCAGTTACTGGGTTTCTTCCTGATTTACGGTAGTCTAATCGGGGCTACCGGCAGTATCTTTGCCATCCGTAAGTTTTTGGATGTCTAAGAGGTCTCTTAGGTTATTTTTAAGAGTTAAGAGGTAGAATATGAAAAAGAACAGGAGAAAAGAATCATGATTCTTTTCTCCTGTTCTTTTATGTAAAAAAATAAAATAACGATAGGAAGATAAAAATGAATAAAAAATCAAAAAAAGGAATCATCATCATTGTCATTCTAGTAGTCTTTACCAATATCGGTACTTTCTTCCTAGCCACCAATGTTGATCTTATTTTTGGCAACCGCATGCTTATTTCGGCCGAAAACCGGCAAACAAAAGATGGTATTTTAAAATTAATGACCCTAAAAAAAGAAATAGACGCGGAGTATTTTAAAGAGGTTGAGGATGAGGTCCTGATGGAGGGAGCCATCACCGGCATGTTTGAAAGTTTAGAGGATCCTTATAGTGCCTATTTCACCCCCGAGGAGTTTGATTATTTTATGGAAATCGCCAGTGGGGTTTACGAAGGGATTGGGGTGGTGGTGACTGAAGACGAAAATAAGGGGACCTATGTCATTGCCCCGCAAAAAGGAACACCGGCCGATTTGGCCGGGATTCGCTCCGGTGATCGGATTATTAAGGTTGATGGTGAGGATATCAGTGTCGCCGGCGTCGATGAGGTCGTCTCGCGGGTCAAAGGACCGGCTGAGACCACGGTTGATGTGACCATTTCCCGGGGTGAAGACGTCTTGGAGTTTAACCTAGTTAGAGCCAGCATTGTTGCTCAGACGGTTGAATCGCGGGTAATCGATGGCCAGGGTTACCTGCAGATTTCCGAGTTTTCCAATTCCACCGCCGAGGATTTTAATAAGCAGCTCGATGGCTTATTAGACCAAGGGATCAGCGGTTTAGTCCTTGATTTACGGTCAAACCCCGGTGGCGGGGTTCAAGAAGCCGTTGATGTTGCCGACCGCCTGCTTGGCGAGACCCTAGTGGTCTATACTGAGGATAAAAATGGTAACCGAATGGACTACAAATCAGACGGTGAAGATCAGCTTAATCTCCCCTTAGTTGTCCTGATCGATGGGGCCACAGCCAGCTCATCAGAGATTCTCGCCGGTGCCATCCAAGATAGCGGGGCCGGCAGCTTAGTTGGGGTAACCACCTTTGGCAAGGGGGTCGTCCAAGAGATTAAGGGCCTTAGTGGTGTCGGTGGTTTTAAGATCACCATGGCCGAGTATTTTACCCCCAAGGGGCGAAATATTCATGAGGTCGGCCTGCAACCGGATGTTATTATCGAGGCGACCGACTATATGTACAATAACGCCTTTACCGACGAGGAGGATGTCCAGCTGCAAAAAGGATTAGATGTATTAGGGACAAAAATAGGTGAGAAAAAATGAAAAACCCCTTTAAAGTAGTGTCTGACTACCAGCCAAAAGGCGACCAGGGTCCGGCCATTGAGGCCATCAGCCAGGGGATTGACGATGGTCTAAAATTTCAAACCCTGCTGGGGGTTACCGGGTCCGGTAAAACCTATACCATGGCCAAGGTGATCGAAAAAATCCAAAAACCAACCCTGGTGATTGCCCATAATAAAACCTTGGCGGCCCAACTGGCCAATGAGTTTCGCAGTTTTTTTCCGGGGAATGCCGTCGAATATTTTGTCAGTTATTACGATTATTACCAGCCGGAGGCCTATGTGCCCCATTCCGATTTATACATTGAAAAAGATTCATCGATCAATGATGAAATTGATAAATTACGTCACTCCGCCACCGCCTCCTTGTTTGAACGCCGGGATGTGATCGTGGTGGCCAGTGTCTCGTGTATCTATGGCCTGGGTAGTCCGATCGATTATGAAAACCTCATGTTATCCCTGCGGCCCGGCATGGAACGCGACCGCGATGCGGTCATTAGAAAGCTTGTCGATATCCAATACACCCGTAATGACATCGCCTTTGAGCGAAATAACTTTCGTGTTCGGGGGGATATCTTGGAAATCTTTCCCGCCGCATCGACCGATAAAGCCATTCGTTTGGATTTTTTTGGCGATGAAATTGAACGCATCACCGAGGTCAATACCCTGACGGGAGAAATTTATGGGGAACTTAGCCATGTCTCGATTTTTCCGGCTTCTCACTATACGACGACGCCGGAAAATCTGGAGCGGGCCATCGCCGGCATCCAAGCCGAATTACGCCTGCGCTACGATGAATTGACGGCTAGTAACCAATTAGTCGAGGCCCAGCGGATCCTGCAGCGGACCAACTACGACATTGAGATGTTAAAAGAAATGGGCTATTGCAATGGGATTGAGAATTACACCCGTTATATCAATGACTCAAAACCGGGCTCAGCCCCCTATACCTTGATCGATTATTTTCCTAAGGATTTTTTAATGGTCGTCGACGAGTCCCATGTGGCCATTCCTCAAATTGGCGGTATGTCAGCCGGTGACCGGGCCCGCAAAAGCAATTTAGTCGATTACGGTTTTCGCTTGCCCTCGGCCTATGACAACCGGCCCCTTAATTTCCAAGAATTTGAAGAAAAGATTAATCAACTTGTCTTTACCACGGCGACACCCAGGCATTATGAAAAAGACCATAGTCAAAAAGAGGTGGAACTGATCATTCGCCCGACCGGCTTAATTGATCCGGAAATTACCGTCCGACCGGTCACCGGTCAGATTGATGATCTGCTGGGGGAAGTGCGGGCGACAACTAAAAAAGGCCACCGGACCCTGATCACTACCCTGACCAAGCGGATGTCAGAGGATTTAACCGATTATTTAAAAGAAAATGATATCAAGGTTAATTACCTGCATTCCGATATTGATACCATCGAGCGGATGAAAATCCTAAGAGACCTGCGGATGGGAACCTTTGATGTCCTGGTCGGAATTAATCTTCTTCGGGAAGGCTTGGACCTACCCGAGGTTGGCTTAGTGGCCATCCTTGACGCCGATAAAGAGGGTTTTCTGCGCTCGGAGATCTCGCTGATTCAAACGATCGGCCGGGCGGCTAGAAATGTCGAGGGCCATGTCGTCATGTACGCCGATAAGATCACCCCCTCCATGGAACGGGCAATTGGTGAAACCAACCGCCGGCGCGACATTCAAAGGGCTTACAATGTCAAGCACCAGATCACCCCGCGCTCGATCATCAAGGATATTCATGACGTGATCGAGGCGACAAAGGTGGCGGAAAAGACCGAGGCCTATGGCATTGATGAGGAATTTATCGATCTTGAAGCCCAGTTAAAGATTCTGGAAATAGACATGCTGGCCGCCGCCGAGGCCCTCGAGTTTGAAAAAGCCGCCGCCCTTCGCGATGAGCTAAAACGACTAAAAAAAATAGCGACCAATAAGGAGTAAAAAATAGATGAAATATATTGATATAAAGGGTGCCAAGGAGCATAATTTAAAAAACATCGATGTCAAAATACCACGCGAGCAACTAGTGGTCTTGACCGGCCTGAGCGGATCGGGAAAGTCGTCCTTGGCCTTTGATACCATTTACGCTGAAGGACAACGGCGCTATGTTGAGTCCTTGTCCTCTTATGCCCGGCAGTTTTTAGGGCAAACTCAAAAGCCCAATGTCGAAAGTATCGATGGTCTGTCTCCGGCCATTTCCATCGACCAAAAATCGACCAACCGCAATCCCCGCTCCACCGTTGGAACGGTGACCGAGATCTATGATTATTTTCGCCTCCTCTATGCCCGGATTGGCATCCCCCATTGCCCTAAATGTGGCAAAGCAATTCGTTCCCAGTCGGTCGATCAAATTGTCGATG
Source organism: uncultured Lachnospiraceae bacterium (assembly GCA_964632785.1). GTDB lineage: Bacteria > Bacillota > Clostridia > Eubacteriales > Eubacteriaceae > Acetobacterium. Next base: position 37,616 of record CAZWEU010000007.1, read on the forward strand.
TGATTTTAAACTATCCGGAAAAAACAAAATTTCAAATCTTATCACCCATTGTCAGGAAAGAAAAGGGCCAGCATAAGAAGGTCCTGGAGATGATTCAAAAAGAAGGTTTTCTGCGCCTTATCGTCGATAATGAGCCAATGGAGATCACTGACGAGATTGACCTTAAGAAAAATATCAAGCATAGCATCGAGATCGTCGTTGACCGCCTGGTCATTCGCCAGGGGATTCGAAAACGCCTGACCGACTCCCTTGAGACGGCCCTAAAATTATCCGAGGGACTGGTGATTACCCGGATCATCGATGGGCCCAGTCAATTGTTTAGTGAAAAGCTGGCCTGTGCCGATTGTAATATTGCCATGGACGTCTTAGAGCCAAAGACCTTTTCCTTTAACAATCCCTTTGGCATGTGCCCGGATTGCCACGGCCTGGGCTTTCACCGGGAAGTTGATCCCGACCTCCTGATTCCCGACCGGGAATTGTCAATAACTGATGGGGCGATTAAATTTTTTGGCCTAAAAAATGATTCTAAGTATTATTATAATCTGGTCAAGGCCCTGGCCAAAGACCATGATTTTAGCCTGGATAGGCCCCTAAAAGAAGCAGCTCCGGCCTTTATCCAAGAACTTCTATACGGCAGTGAAGCGGAATTGCAAGTTGCCTACGAGGGAAAGTTTTCCGGCACCTATACCTCCAAGTTTGAGGGACTGGTCCGCAATATGGAAAGGCGCTATCGGGAAACCAGCTCGGAGCGGATGCGGATGGTCATTAATAAGTATATGTCGGAAATTCCCTGTCCAACCTGTAAAGGAAAAAAGCTCAACCCGACCAGCCTGGCGGTGACCATCAAGGGACAAAATATCATTGACTTAACCGACTTGTCGATTGGAAAATTGCTGGAATTCTTTGCCGAAGTGGATTTATCAGAAAGGGAAAAATTAATTGGGGAAGCCATTTTCACCGAGATCAATGCCCGCTTGGCTTTTTTAAAAGATGTTGGCCTCGACTACTTAACCCTGTCGCGAAATGCCGGGACCTTGTCGGGTGGCGAGTCCCAGCGGATTCGCCTAGCCACCCAGATCGGCTCGGGCTTAGTCGGGGTCCTCTATGTCCTTGATGAGCCCAGCATTGGTCTTCACCAGCGCGATAACCAGCGCCTACTGGGGACCCTCAGACGCTTGACCGATCTAGGTAACACCCTGATTGTCGTCGAGCACGATGAGGAGACCATGGAAGAGGCTGACCACATTGTCGATATCGGCCCCGGACCGGGCGTCCACGGCGGCCAAATCATCGCCCAAGGCAGCCTGGCCGATATTAAAAACAACCCCGCCTCAATTACCGGTCAATACCTGAGTGGGGTAAAAAAAATCCCCCTGCCCGACCAACGAAGACCGGGTAATGGAGAAGTGATTGCCATTAAGGGGGCCAAGCAAAATAACCTTAAAAACATCAATGTTACTTTCCCCCTCGGCCAATTTATCTGTGTTACCGGCGTGTCGGGCTCCGGCAAGAGCACCTTGGTCAATGAAATTCTATACAAGGGCTTGTCGCAAAAGCTCTACCGGGGCATGCGAAAGCCGGGTAAGTTTAAAAGCATGGCGGGATGCGAATTAGTCGATAAGGTCATTGCCATCGACCAATCCCCGATTGGCCGGACCCCGCGGTCGAACCCGGCTACTTATACCGGCGTCTTTGATTTGATCCGCGACCTTTTTGCCAAGACGCCGGAAGCCAAGGCCAGAGGCTATTTAAAGGGCCGCTTTAGCTTTAATGTCAAGGGTGGCCGGTGCGAAAAATGCAATGGGGACGGGATTTTAAAAATCGAAATGCATTTTTTACCGGATGTCTACGTGCCCTGTGAAGTCTGCGGGGGCAAGCGCTATAATCGGGAAACCTTAGAAGTCACCTATAAGGGCAAGAGCATCGCTGATGTCTTGGCCATGACGGTCGAGGAAGCCTTGGCCTTTTTCAAAAACATCCCCCGAATTCGCGAGAAATTAAAGACCTTAGACGATGTTGGCCTGACCTATATCAAACTGGGCCAGCCCTCACCCCAACTCTCAGGCGGCGAGGCCCAGCGGATTAAACTGGCCACCGAACTGAGCAAGCGAAACACCGGTAAGACCATGTATATCCTCGATGAACCGACCACCGGCCTCCACATGGCCGACATTCATCGTCTGGTCGATGTCCTCCAGCGCTTAACCGATTCGGGCAGTACCGTGGTCGTTATTGAACACCAATTAGACGTCATCAAGGTGGCCGATCATATTATCGATTTAGGACCGGAAGGTGGTGACGGCGGCGGAAAAATCGTCGCCTCGGGGACACCGGAAAAAGTGACCCGGGTCAAAGCATCCTATACCGGAAGATATTTAAAAAAGCTCTTGAACTGATGGTGAAAATCTTAAGGGTTGACAAATTAATTGACAAGGCTTTTGGATATATAGTATAATATAACTAACACATGAATTAAGTATCAGAATCGATTCTAAAAGAAGGTGAAGATGATGTCGACTTTAAAAGATTTGAAACCCGGTCAAAAAGGCTGTGTTCGCAGTATTAGCGTCCAAGGCCTGATGCGGCGTAAGCTTATGGATATGGGTGTGACACCAGGGGTCATGATTGAAGTCAACAAGATGGCACCCTTTGGTGATCCCATGGAGGTGCGACTTCGTGGTTACGCCCTTAGCCTTCGCAAGCAAGATGCTGCAAATATATTAATGGTTGTTTAATGATAACCCACTACCGATGCGGTGGTGGGTTTATTTTTTAAAGAAAGCTGTGTGAAAGAGGGATTATGGAATACAAGGTGGCATTGGTGGGAAATCCCAATTCGGGGAAAACGACATTATTTAATTGTCTCACCGGCAGTAATTTATATGTTGGCAATTGGCCCGGCGTGACGGTTGAGAAAAAAGAAGGGGCCTTTAAAAATACCAAAGAAACGATTACTTTGGTCGACTTACCGGGTATCTATTCGCTCGCACCCTATTCCATGGATGAAATTGTCTCGCGGAATTTTATCTTGGATGAAAAACCGGATCTAATTATTAATATCATTGATGCCTCCAATATTGAGCGCAACCTTTATTTGACCACCCAATTGATGGAATTGGGCCGGCCAATTCTGGGTGTCCTTAATATGATCGATGTGGTCAGAAAAAAAGGTATCGAGGTGGATATAAAGCAAATGGAAGTGGCCTTCGGTTTTCCCTTTGTGGCCATTTCCGCCCAAAAAGAAACCGGTATCGAGGCCTTAATTGAAAAAACTGTGGCCATCCTTAAGAAAAAGACCATCGTCGCTTACCCCTCGGTCTTTCCGCCGGAAATCAACCGCCCCCTAAGGAGTTTTGACCAAGCCTTGCAAGAGGAATTTCCCGACCTTCTCCCGACCTATCCGGTCTTTTTTAGGGCCATTAAATTAGCTGAGAAGGATGAGGATTTACTGGGCCATTATGGGGATAATACGGTCTTACTTTCTTTAATTGACCGGACCAGAGAGCGAATTAAAAAGGTCACCGGTCACGACCTTGACGCGGCTATCGCCGACTACCGCTACCGCTTTATCACCGAGAAAATAAAGCTGGTCATGAAAAACCCCAGTGTTGAAAAGATCAATTTCCAAGATAAACTTGACCGGATCGTGATGAATCGTTTTGCCGCCCTGCCGATCTTTTTTCTGATTATGTTTATCATTTATTATGTGTCCATCACCCTTGTTGGCGAGGTAACCATCGGCTGGATTGAAGGCTTTATCAATGAGGTTTTAATTGTCCAAGTCACCGCCTGGCTTGAAGTGATCGGGACGGGGGAGTGGTTGATTGCCTTGATCACTGACGGGGTCATCACCGGAGTCGGGGCTGTCTTAACCTTTATTCCTCAATTAATGGTCCTCTTTATCTTTATCTCCATCCTTGAGGATAGTGGCTACATGTCCCGGGTGGCCTTTATGATGGACCGGATTTTCAGGCGCTTTGGCCTATCCGGTAAGTCCTTTATCCCCATGGTCGTTGGCTTGGGGTGTTCAGTGCCGGGCATTATGGCAACCCGGACCTTGGAAAATGAACGGGAACGAAAATTAACGGCCATTGTGACCCCGTTTGTCTCCTGTGGGGCCAAAATGCCGGTCTACGTCCTGCTGACCTCGGTATTTTTTTCATCCTACCAGACGGTCATGGTCTTTTCCCTCTATGTAATCAGCCTTTTAACGGTCTTTTTATCGGCCTTTATCCTATCAAAAACTTGGTTTAAGGGGGCTAATTCCTCTTATTTACTGGAACTCCCGGCCTACCGCTTCCCGAAATTTAAAAACACCCTCAGCCAGGTCTGGGAACGCTTAAAGGAATTTATTGTTCGGGCCGGAACGATTATCTTTGCCGCCTCGGTGGTCTTATGGTTCCTACAACACTATACCTTGGGCCTTGAAGTGGCCCAAACGGCGGACCAAAGCCTCTTAGCCGCCTTAGGCAAGCTGGTGGCTCCCTTGTTTAGCCCCTTAGGCTTTGGCAATTGGGTGGCAACGGTCTCCCTCTTATCGGGCATGGCGGCAAAGGAGATGATCATCTCGACCATGAGTGTCCTCTTAGCCGGTGGGGAGGGTGGTTTTAGTCAAATGATCCATGGTATTTTCACCCAAGCTTCAGCCTTTAGTTTCGTTCTCTTTGTTTTACTGGCATCACCTTGTATGGCGGCTGTGGCGGCGATGAAGAAAGAGCTGGGAAATTGGCGCGATTTTTTATTCGCCTTGGCCTACCAATTTGGCATTGCCTATGTCATTTCCCTGGTGGCTTACCAACTTTTAAGCCGAATTTGGGCTTAGGAAAGGAAAAATTATGGCAACCTTAATTATTGCAGCAGTCATCTTAGGGGCGACCGCTTATATTATTTACAAAAAAGTGATGAAGATCAAGCGGGGGGATTTTTCTTGTGAAGGCTGTAAGGGGGAACGATCAGGCTGTTCGACCTGCCCCCTGCGCCAGGACCAGACCGAAAAAAAATGATAAAAGCCGACCAAGCCATCAGCTGATGGCTTGGTCGGCTTTCTTGATCGACAAGGCTTAATAAAAGATGGAATCAAGAATTAAGTGGTACAATAGTGGTTAAAGTCAAAGGATTCATACTTTTGCTTTAAGAATTCCTTGGCTTCTTTTAAAACTTCTTTTTCAGAAATGGGAAGTTTGATGTCGCGGATTTCAATAATCTTAAAGGGATCATCTTTTACGGCTTTGGTCAAGGTATAGCCGCCATATATTTTGGGGACAATTTTAACTTGCAAATTTCCGAAAGAAATGATTGTTTTAAGTCCGTCAGTCGTTATTTTTTCAAACATGATTGTAACTCCTTCGTAAAAATATGATTGATCCTATTATACCAAATTAAAGAGTAAAATAAACAAGAAAAAATTAAAAAAAGAATGGGTTAAGATAAGAAGATGTATAATCGCAATAATTTAAAAGATCTGCCGCAATTACCCGGCGTTTATATGATGAAAAACAGTCTGGACGAAATTATTTACGTCGGCAAGGCCATTAATCTAAGAAATCGGGTCCGTCAATACTTTCAAGGCAAACATGGGGAGTACTCAAAGACGGCTGTTTTAGTCTCCCATATTAAGACCATTGAAACAATTGTCACCGATTCAGAGATGGAAGCTTTGATCTTAGAAGCTAATTTGATTAAGAGCCACCGGCCGCGCTATAATATCCTACTAAAAGATGATAAAAGTTATCCGTGGATTCGGGTTAGTCTTTATGAGGATTATCCCAAAATTACCATGACCCGGAGTTTTAAAAAGGATGGCAGCAAGTATTACGGCCCCTTTACCTCGGCCATGGCGGTGAAAAATACGATCGAGGCGATCTTAAAGGTCTATCCCCTTAAAACCTGCAACCGTCAGGTCAAGTATGGGAAAAAATCGGGCCGGCCCTGTTTAAATTACCACATTGGCCAGTGCCAAGGGCCTTGCATGGGTAAGATTAAACCGGAAAAATACCGGGAAAACATCGATTCCATCTTAAAGATCCTCAACGGCCACTACGACCAATTGGCCAAGACCTTAACCAGCAATATGGAAAAGGCAGCGGCCCAATACGATTATGAAAATGCCGCTAAATATCGCGACCAAATCACCGGCATTGCCCATATTGCCGAAAAGCAGAAGATCAACAGCGATAACCAACAGGACCAGGACTTTCTTAATATGGCCGCCAGCGAGGAGTTCGCTTGTTTTCAAGTCTTTCATATCCGGGCCGGCCAACTTCTTGGCCGCGACCATTTTTTCCTCGATGGCATTGGTGAGGAAAGCCAAGAAGAGATTACCGAAACCTTTATCAAGCAATATTTTAGTAATTGTGCCTATATCCCCAAAGAAATTGTCATTGCCACGGCCCTTGAAAGCCATCAAAGCCTGGAGGCTTATTTGTCGGAATTGGCTGGCCGAAAAATCAAATTACTCCGGCCCCAGCGCGGTGACAAGGTGAGGATGTTAGAGATGGTTAGGGAAAACGCCAAGCTGGCTTTAGACCAGCAGATTTTTGAGATCCAGCAAAAAGAAGCGGTTAAGAAAAATAAATTAATGGAATTGGCAGAGCTTTTAAAAATCGACCACCTGCCCAGCCGGATTGAGGCCTATGATATTTCCAATATCGGCGGGACCAATAATGTCGGGGGCATGGTCGTCTACACCGATGGCCAGCTTGACCGCCGGGCCGCCCGGCGCTTTAAGATTAAATCGGTCGAGGGTCAAAATGATTATGCCAGCATGCAAGAAATGGTCTTTAGGCGCTTGGAACGGGCCTATAAAAAGCAAGCTAACAATGGCTTTTTACCTCTACCGGAGGTCATGATGATCGATGGGGGCAAGGGCCATGTCAATGCTGTTCAAGCGATTGTCGATATGTATCCGGTCAAGACCGTAGTCTGTGGCCTGGTCAAGGATGATGACCACCGTCTAAGAGGCCTTTATGTTAATCAAGAGGAGGAGGCCCTGCGTAAAACCAGTAATCTGGGGGTCTTTTTAAACACCATTTCCGAAGAGGTCCACCGCTATACTCTGGGCTACCATCAGAATTTGCGAAAAAAAGGCATGCTGGCCTCCATCCTGGACGAAATTCCGGGCGTGGGAAAGAAACGCCGAGCCGCCTTAATGCTTTATTTTGGGCGGATTGATAATATCAAAGCAGCGGCAGTAGAAGACCTAATGAAGGTCGGAGGGATGAACCAAAAAACGGCTCAAGCTGTCTACGACCACTTTCATCCAACAAGTAAATCAGAAAAACGGGGGAATCAACGATGAATGGTTTAAACACCAAGGAACGGATGCGAAGAGAGCGACGAACAAAGGGAAAAGTGAAAATTGATGAATTTTGTGCCGAGTTAAATCTCGAAAAAATTTATTGCCCGATCACCGAAATTGAGTTTAAAGGGGTCGGCATTAATCGACCGGGTTTGAATTTACATGGCTTTTATGAGTACTTTGATCCCCGCCGTTTCCAAGTGATTGGAAAGATGGAGGTCGCCTACTTACTTAGCCTTGATCCGGACCTTCGCAAAGAGAAAATTGATGATTTTTTTGCCCATGAATTTGTTTGTTTTATTGTCTGCTGGGACTTGCCGGAAGTGGCCATGTTTGTTGAAGCGGCTAAAAAACATGAGCGGACTCTTTTAAAAACCAAAGAACACACAACCAAGTTTTTTTATCACTTGGTTAATTATATCGATGAATTATCGGCCCCACGAGTCAGTCTCCACGGGGTTTTAGTAGAAGTTTTTGGCGTCGGGGTCTTGATTACCGGCCCCAGCGGAATTGGTAAAAGTGAAACCGCCCTGGAGATTGTCAAACGGGGCAACTGTTTAATTGCCGACGATGTCGTCGAAGTCACTCGGATTCACGATTCATTTTTGATGGGAACAGCCCCCGAGTTACTGCAACATTTTATGGAAATTAGAGGCCTGGGCATCATCGATGTCAAGACCTTATATGGGGCCCGGGCGGCTAAAAAATCGGTCGACATCGAGCTGGTCATCCGGCTGGAAAATTGGGATGAACGGTCAGCCTATGACCGCCTAGGCCTCGATGAACAAAAAATCGATATCCTCGGTATTGAAGTGCCCGAGGTCATGATTCCCGTGTCCGGTGGCCGCAATCTGGCCTGTATTATCGAAACGGCAGCCATTAACAATCGAACCAAGCAATATGGCTACCATTCAGCCCAAATATTTTGCGACCGGATCACTGAATTTAATAATGATGATATTAAAAATAGAGAGAGAATGTTAGAAGAGAAAATTATACAAGAGAAATGAGGAAGAAAATGAGAAAATACGTTTTAGATGGCCATACCCATACTTTGGCCTGTGGCCACGCTTATAATACCCTATCGGAGCTGGCCGAAGAGGCAGCCCGTAAAAATTTAGAAATGATTTGTTTGACTGAACATGGGCCTGCTTTACCGGGGGCCCCAGGCGCGGTATTTTTTGCCAACTATCAGGTCATCCCCTCAGTCATTAACAATGTTACCGTCTTAAAGGGAATTGAGAGTAATATCTTAGATACCGATGGGACCATCGATGTGCCGGAAGTAACAAAGGGGGCGATTGAGATCATTTCGGCCTCCCTCCACGTGCCAACCTTTAAGCCCAAGACCAAGAGCGACAACACCAGTGCCGTCTTGGGGGCCATTAATAACCCGGAGGTTGATTTTTTGTGCCACCTTGGTAATCCGCTTTATGAACTTGACTACGAAGCCATTCTGCAAGCGGCCAAGAAACACAATACCTTAATTGAAATCAACAATGGGTCTTTTCTGGTGCGAAAGGGGTCAAAGCCGAATTGCCGGTGGATTGCGAACCGCTGTAAGGAATTAGAGATCCCGATTATTGTCGGCAGTGATACTCACTTTGTCTCGGATATTGGCAACTTTAAATACGTTGATGCCCTGCTTGACCAAGTTGATTTTCCCGATGAATTGATCATTAATTTGGAGACCAAAAGGCTAGTTGACTATTTAGAGAACAAGGACCGGGTCTTATTTAAGGATGTTCGCCAAGCCGCCGATGATTTATTTACACAAGGATAAAAAAATATGATAAAATAGAGTAAGTTGATTAATGTTAGACACAAGAAGAAAAAAGTAATGAACGAGGAAAGGATAGACCATGACGATAAAAATCTTAACCGATTCTGCCTGTGATATCATAAAAGAAGATTGTCAGAAGTATGATATTGAGATTATCCCGATTTATGTCACCGAGGGGGAAAATAATTATCGCGATGGGATTGATATCACCCCGCAAGTCGTCTTTGAAAATATGCGCAAAGGCGTCGTTTATAAGACTGCCCAGGTGTCCTATGGCGATTTTTATAAACGCTTTGAGGAGTTGATCGGGCAAAAGCAAAGCTTTATCTACCTGGCTTTTTCAAGTGGCCTATCCGGAACCTATCAGGCGGCAGCCTTAGCTGAACGCGACTTAAAAGAAAAATATCCCCAGGCCATCTTTAAGGTTTACGATACCAAGGCAGTCTGCTATGGCCTGGGTCATCTTGTTTACCAAGCCGCGGTGGCGGCTAGCAAGGGCGCCGATATGGAGACCTTAAGTAAGGGGATCGAATACGGCATTGGCCATATCAAGCATGTTTTTACAGTCACCGACCTGCAGTATCTCTACCGGGGTGGCCGCCTCAATAAGGGGACGGCCATCATTGGCAACATGCTTAAGATCAAACCCCTATTAGAAGTCAGCGAGGCCGGGGAGTTAAAACAAATTGATAAGATTAGAGGCGATAAGAAACTATTAAAGGCCATGGTTGACTATTTGGAAGAAAATGGCAGCGATTGGGACAAGCAAACCATTGGCATCAGCCATGCCGAAAACCCCCAATTAGTCGAGGCCTTTGTCAAGATGGTCGAGAAGCGGTTAAAGACCGACCGTTTTAAAATCACCCTCCTTGGGGCGACCGTTGGGACTCATTCAGGACCGGGAACCTTTGCCGTCTTCTTTTATGATGAAATGGCAAAAGACTATAAAAACGAAGTAAATTAGGAGAAAAATGTTAGATAAATTAGATTTTTTAGCCGAAAAATATACCGAACTTAATGCCCGTATCAGCGATCCTGAAATCATTGCTGATCAAGGTGTTTGGAAGAAATTGATTAAAGAACACGCCCACATCGAGCCGATTGTCCAAAAATATGATGAGTACTCCAAGGTTTTATCAGGAATTGATGAGACCGAGGAAATGCTGGCCGATGAGGAGATTGATGACGACTTTCAAGAAATGGCGGAAATGGAGTTGGCGGAACTCTCACAAGCCAAGGATGGCCTGGAAGAAGAGCTCAGAGTCCTCCTCCTGCCCAAAGACCCCAACGATGATAAAAATGTTATTGTTGAAATTCGGGCCGGTGCCGGCGGCAGTGAAGCCGCCCTCTTTGCCGGCGACTTGTTTCGCATGTTCACCCGCTACGCCGAGCGCCAGGGCTGGAAAAGTGAGATTATGAGTTCAAGCATTCCCGACATTGGCGGGATCAAAGAAATTATTTTCTCAATTGAAGGGGCTGGGGCTTATAGCCGGCTCAAATACGAAAGTGGGGTCCACCGGGTTCAGCGGATTCCCACGACTGAATCGGGCGGCCGGATCCATACCTCAACGGCGACCGTAGCCGTCTTACCGGAGGCTGAGGATGTCGAAATTGACATCGGTCCCAATGACTTGCGGGTCGATGTTTACCGGTCATCCGGCAACGGCGGTCAAAGTGTTAACACGACCGACTCGGCTGTCCGCATGACCCATCTACCAACGGGCATTGTCGTCACCTGCCAGGATGAAAAGTCCCAGCTTAAAAATAAAGACAAGGCCATGAAAATTTTAAAGGCCCGTATCTATGAGATTGAACAGCAAAAACAAGATAGCGCCATCGCCGAGAACCGTAAGAGTCAGGTGGGAACGGGCGATCGTAGCGAGCGCATCCGCACCTATAATTTCCCCCAAGGGCGGATTTCCGACCACCGGATTGGCCTAACCGTCCACCAGTTAGATGACTTCCTCGATGGCGACATCGATGAGATGGTCAACGCCTTAACCACCAGTGATGAGGCGGCCAAGTTAAAACAGTAAAGAGAACTTTAATAAAAATTTTAAGAAAATGCCTTAATAAAATTCTTTAAGCAATAAAAAAAGCCTCGCTTGAGGCTTTTTTTGTGCTTACGAATAAGTTGATTAAAAAGAAATATGCTTTTGAATATAAGCACTCACTTCCGTAATAGGAAGGCGGATTTGATCCATGCTATCGCGGTCACGAACCGTCACACTCCGGTCGTCAAGGGTCTCAAAATCAATGGTGATGCAAAAGGGCGTCCCAATCTCATCTTGCCGGCGGTAGCGCTTGCCAATACTGCCCGCTTCATCATATTCGACCATAAAATCTTTGGCCAGTAATTGATAAAGCTCTTGGGCCGTCTCACTAAGCTTTTTAGAAAGCGGCAAGATGGCGGCCTTGTAAGCGGCTAAGAAAGGATGAATGCGCATGACCTTTCGCTCTTCTTCCTTGTCGCCGGAAGTGATGGTTTCTTTTTCCATAGCGTCGCAAAGGAAGGCTAAAAACATCCGGTCAACCCCGAGGGAAGGCTCGATACAATAGGGAATATATTTTTCATTGGTTTGGGGATCGGTAAAACTCATATCTTTGCCTGAATGCTTCTGATGTTGGGTCAGATCATAGTCAGTCCGATCAGCAATTCCCCATAATTCGCCCCAACCAAAGGGGTACTTAAATTCGACATCAACGGTGGCATTACTATAGTGGGATAATTCGTCTTCTTCATGGTCTCTAAAGCGAATGTTTTCTTTTGTCATGCCCAGGTCAAACAACCAATTTCGACAAAAATCCTTCCAATAGTCAAACCATTCCAGGTCTGTTCCCGGGGCACAGAAGAATTGCAGTTCCATTTGTTCGAACTCACGGGTCCTAAAGATAAAGTTGCCGGGGGTAATCTCATTTCGAAAGGATTTCCCAATTTGGCCAATGCCAAAGGGGATTTTTTTACGGCTGCTGCGCTGGACATTTTTGAAATTAACAAAAATCCCCTGGGCCGTTTCCGGTCTTAGGAAAATTTCACTGGCGGTGTCTTGATTAACCCCTTGAAAGGTTTTAAACATTAAATTAAATTCTCGGATATCGGTAAAGTCCGACTTTCCACAAGCGGGACATTTTAACTGATTGGTCTCGATATAATCACGCATTTCCTGGTTGGACCAGCCATCGACGACCAAGTCTTGGTCTTTTTTTAAGACATCATCGGCGATAATCTTATCGGCCCGAAAGCGGGAATTGCAGGACCGGCAATCCATCAAGGGGTCGCTAAAACCGGAGAGGTGACCGGATGCTTCCCAAGTTTTCGGGTTCATTAAAATCGCGGCATCGATCCCGACATTATAAGGAGATTCTTGAATAAACTTTTTCCACCAGGCCCGCTTGACATTGTTTTTCATTTCAACGCCCAAGGGCCCGTAATCCCAGCTATTGGCTAGGCCGTCATAAATTTCCGAACCGGGGAAAATAATACCTCGCATCTTGGCGAGACTCACAATTTCTGCCATTGTAAAATCAGACATATTGACCTCCTAAAAAAATAAATAAAAAAACCGCCCTCATCGAAGGGACGGTTATCCGTTATTCCATCCATGTTGAAAGAATAGCAAAAAACCGTCTACCTGTCAAGTTCTACTTTTGCCGGCTTTAAAATGATGGCAAGAAGTAAAAAGAATTTATAAATTCCATAAAGAAGTATGAATTAAACTGGATTAATGTTAGAATATACTCGATTTGATAAGAAAAATATGTTAATGAGTTAGAGTTGGAGGAGATATGACGCTTGATATGTTAATTGGTCTTTTCGGAGGGCTGGGACTTTTTATTTTTGGTATGAATATGATGAGTGATGGTTTAAAAACCGTTGCCGGCACAAAGATGAAACAATTACTGGAGATTTTGACCAGCAACCGCTTCAAAGCCATCTTAGTTGGGGTTCTGGTGACAATGATTGTGCAAAGCTCAAGTACCACCACCGTCATGGTGATTGGCTTTGTCAATGCCTCGCTAATGAGCTTGATCCAAGCAGCCGGGGTCATTCTAGGGGCTAATGTTGGGACCACGGTTACGGCCCAGATGATCGCCTTTAATGTGTCCAAGATTGCCCCCCTTTTTATTGGCTTAGGGGCCATATTAAACTTATTTAGTAAGAGTAAGAAGAACCGTGATATGGGTAGCATTATCCTGGGTTTTGGGATTCTTTTTTTTGGTATTGCCACCATGTCAATTGCCATGGAACCCCTGCGCGGCAATGACACCTTTATTTACCTCTTAACCACCTATGGGAAAAATCCCCTTTTAGGCTTGTTAATCGGGGCCCTGATCACCGGCATTGTTCAAAGCAGTAGTGCCTCCCTGGGCCTATTGCAGGCACTGGCTATTTCCGGCGTTTTTTCCAGTGTTGGGGCCACCGATGCGATTTCAATTTGTATCCCCATTTTAATTGGAACCAACATTGGAACCTGTATAACAGCCCTGTTGTCAGCCATTGGGACGACTAATACGGCTAAAAAAGCGGCCTTTATCCATCTGTTTATCAATGTTTTTGGGGCCGTTTGGGTCATGCTCCTCATCTTTATTACCGATAGTCTGACGACCGTCAATCCGATTTATGAATTTATCGTAAGCATCTCAGGAACCCTAAAAAGTGTTGAAGGGGACATTATCCCCAATGTTGCCAGGCAAATTGCCATGGCCCATACCTTCTTTAATGTTATTAATACCATCGTCCTTTTTCCCATTATTGGCTATTTTGTCAATAGTCTCGACCGCCTCTTCCCCGAACAGGAAGAAGAAAGAGGCTTACAATTGGATGATCGTCTGCTCAATAACCCCTCAATTGCCATGGGCCAGGTTGGAAAAGAACTGATTCGCCTAAGCGAAATGGCCACTAAAAACTTTCTCAAGGCCTGTCGGGTTATGATGAATGGCGATGAAAAGGGGATTGAAAAAATCGTCAACCGGGAGAAACGAATCGATGATTTCCAGCAAGGGATCATTGATTATTCGGTCAAGCTGTCCAACGAAAACATGTCAGAATTAGAAAACGATCGCTTGGCCTTTATCTTAAAAGGCAGCCACGATTTAGAGCGAATTGGTGACCACGCCATGAATATCGCCGATTTAACCCAAATGCGCATGGCCAACCGCCTGGAATTTAGCGAGATTGCCAGCAAGGAGTTAACCGCTTTGATTAGCTTGGCCAACCGGACCTTGGCCGATATGGTCGAACTAATCGAAACTGAGGAGCTTGACCTCTGTCATCGAATTCTCGATCAAGAGGAAGAAATTGATGAGATGACCGATCGCTTAAAAGATGAGCATATTCAACGCTTGAATGACGGTGTCTGTAATTCGTATACGGGAATTATTTTTATGGACCTCCTGCATAATATTGAACGCGTCGGCGACCATGCCTTAAACATTGCTCAGGGCATCTTAGGTTTAAAGTTGCGACAAGGCTTGGTTGAACAGGAGCATGAAGAGATCTTAGTTGAAAAAAATTAGGAATCTGTCTTAAGAATTGCTGAAAAAAAAGACATGAGTCTCTAAAAATGGTATAATAGAGTGATTTTATATTATCCTGAAAGGAGGTGAAAACATGCAGATCAGTGAAATGACCAAAGCCATTGGACCAGTTGTAAGTGAAGGGCAAAATCTTTCGGCCCTAAACAAAGACGATGCGACCTTTGCCCAGCTTTTTGAGGCCTTAAGTAGGTCCTTGCAAAAACCGCTTGATCTTTCCGACCAGAGTCTTTTAGAGGGGATGGAAGAGCGTTTAGCTGAGGATACCGGCGAAGAGCAAGACTTACTGGACCTGATGGCCATGATGGGGCAGAATGCTTTAGTGTCACCGGTAATGGGGTCCTTTAAAAAGCCTGACCAAGAAGGTTTACTAGGCCTAAGTGAAGGATCTCAGATTATGCCCGGTCAAAATGTTTTAACAGAGCCGGACCAAATGAGTGACCAATTAGTCAGACCACTTCAAGCAGGCGATCTAGAGAGGAGCCTAGCTACTTACCAAAGCCTGGCCTCAGATCAAAAAAGTGGCCTCGCAGCAGAGCCAATTCTTAAGCAGGCAGAAGGCCTTAATCTTGGCAAAGACCAGCAAAAAGATGGTGGGCTTGCGACTAAAAAGGCCATGGCTAGCCAAGAAGGCTTAGGCGTAAAAGAAAGCTTAGGTGTAGAAAAAAGCTTAAGCGTAGGAGAAGACTCAGTCCCGATTATTCAAAAGCCTGAAGCAGCTAGGGCAAACACCAAGGCCGACCAAGCAGACCAAATAGTGGCCAGCCAGTCAAAGACAGCCCAAAAGACCAACCCTTCCCTAGAGGCGACCACCGTGGCCGGTATGGCCAAGACTAGTCCCCTAGAAGCCCTAGCCACAAATCAAGAGGCTGGCGAGGTTTCCGTCGTCAAGCAGCTTGAAGGAAAAATCCTCGACCAATTCGATGGCAAAACCGGCAAGGTCTTTAAGATGACCCTAAAGCCTGACCACCTAGGTGAGATTGACGTCGAACTTAAGATAAATAATGGAAAGCTTGTGATCGGAATCCTATCGGCCAGTCAGGAAACCCATGAACTCCTAACCAGGCAAGTCGACCAATTAGTTAGGAGCTTAGCCCTACAAAAAGTTCAGGTTCAAACGATTGAGACCCATCGTTTTATCGAAGAAACAGACCAAGCGCAAGGACAAGGGAATTTTACCAGTAGTGATTTTAATCAAAATGACGCTCAGAATCCTTACTTTAAGGGGAGTCAGAAAAGTTATCAAAGACATTTTGGCACTATGCAAAGTGGTGAGAGCATCAGCGACACCCTGACCCAATTAAGCAGTATGAGTAAACAATTTAACCGACTCGATTATCGGATTTAAAAAGGAGGAAATATGGCAGTTAACAGTATTAATAATAATGCCCTAGCGGTTAAGGCCCAAACGGAAACCTTAAAAAAGACCAATGCCAGCTCATTTGAAATGGATGACTTTATGCAGATGATGGTTGCCCAGTTGCAAAATCAAGACATGCACTCGTCCATGGATTCATCGGAATATGTTAACCAGATGGCCCAATACTCAATGATTCAGGCCATTACCGACATGACCGCCTCGATGAGTGATATGATGACCATGTCAACGACCAATTATGGGGTCAGCCTAATCGGCAAAGAAGTGACCATGGCCATTAAGGGCAGTGATGGCGAAATTGAAAGCTTAAGCGGTGTCGTCGAAGGCGTTAATTTTTATAAGGGTGAGACCCAAGTCATGGTTGATGGAAAATCCTATTCCCTAACCCAGATTATGAGCGTCAATCAAGCGTCAGAATAAGATGAGGTAGGCTCATGTCCAAGACCATTAACTTTAGAATGAACGACAGCATTATCAGACAAAGTGAGCGCTTAAAGGCGACACAAGAGCCGCTTAAGCCTAAGCAAAAGTCTGATTTTAAAGACTTGCTAAGTCAAGAAATAAAAAAATCAATTACTTTTACCAAGCATGCCAATGTCCGTAAAGAACAACGGGCCATTGAGGTGAGCGCAACCGATCTTGAAAAATTAGGCAAGGCCTGTGATCAAGCTCAGGAAAAGGGTATTAAGAATGCCTTGATTATGATGAACCAATCCGCCTTTATTGTCAATGCCGCCAATAAGCGGGTGATTACCGTAATGGATCAAAATGAAATGAAAAATAAATGCGTCAATGATATTGACGGTGCACTGTTTATATAGCCGGACCTCAATGAGGGGGCAAGAGCTTTGATCGATTGATAAGCTCAGTGCGCAGAAAGGTTTAAAAAATGATACGATCTTTATATTCTGCTGTATCAGGAATGAATGTCCATCAGACAAAATTAAATGTAATTGGAAATAATATTGCTAACGTCAACACCTACGGCTTTAAATCCAGCCGGGTCGTTTTCTCCGATGTCTTGTACCAGAGTGTTCAAAACTCGGTGGCCGGGGAAGCCGGAAGGGGTGGGGTTAACCCCAGCCAATTAGGCTATGGGACCAAGGTGGGAACCATTGACCTGGTTAACACCAACGCCTCCGGTGCCGATACCGGCCGGTCCATGGATGTCTTTATCGATGGCGATGGTTATTTGATAGCCCGGACGGGTGGAACGGTTGATAACACTGATCCGACGGCTCCTGTTATTACTGATCCGATCATTAAGTATACTCGGATTGGAAATTTATCCTTTGACACGGCCGGCAACTTGGTTGACAGTAATGGGAGTATTCTTCAAGGAAAAGTAGCAACATTTACAAACGATGGTGATGGAAAATACACCATTGAAGATGGAGATGAGGTATATCCGATTGGAGAAGATGAAAATGGTCCGACTACAGATGAAGTCGAACTAACGGATTTTCAAATTGCGCCTGGAGCTTTTGATAATATCACCGCTATTGCCATTGATTACTCTGGGGCAGTTACGGGGATCAGTGACGGGAAACCGGTAGTTCTAGGTTATATCGCTTTGGCCAATTTCGCAAATCCCGACGCTTTAAGCCAGGATGGCAATGGCTACTTTGTTCAATCGAATAACTCGGGGAATCCAAATCTTACTGGAGCCCAACAAAACGGGGCCGGCCGACTTGTTGCCGGTGGCTTGGAAATGTCCAATGTTGATCTCTCCAAGGAATTTACCGAGATGATCACCGCCCAGCGTGGTTTTCAGGCTAATAGCCGGATTGTTTCCGTATCGGACTCGATCTTAGAAGAATTGATCAATCTAAAACGATAGTGAATTAGATTTTGCCCGAAAAAGATGGTTTTTCGGGTAAAATCATTTAATACTTTAAATAAGGGTGAAGAGATGATAGAATTAACAAAGTTGAATAAACTCAAAAATGAGAAGTTTATCTTAAACTGTGAACTCATTGAAACGATTGAAGAAAAACCGGATACGACGATTCGTCTAGTCAATGGTAAACATTTTTTAGTGGCAGAAAGCACTGCCCAAGTTTTAAGCAAGGTGATCACCTTCAAGCGAAAGATTTACAGCCGGTAATAGTCGCAGACGAAATTCCTAACCAAGTGCGGAAGATGAAGCCACCAAGTGCGGACAAAAGGGCCACTAGAATAAA
>CAZWEU010000008.1:0-51681 GCA_964632785.1 uncultured Lachnospiraceae bacterium
AAGATACTTATAAAAAAATGAAAAGGCCAATAAACTACCCGAAAAGAAGATTTTTTGGTATAATAAAGCAAAAAGAGGTGGTTTTATGTCTCCAACTAAAAAGTCTAAGTTAAATATAAAATTTATTATTTTTTCAATTTTCTTCCTAGTCGCCTTATTTTTATTTATTTTTGCTCTTTATCCATCTTTTAAAGCCAATCAAGATAAGGAGAATCTACTCGATTTAGCCAGTACCATTGACCTGCCTAACCAGCCTGATCGCATTAATTTTCAAGCCCTCCAAGCCGACAATCCCGAGACTGCCGGGTGGATCACTATCCCGGGAACCCCCATTAATTATCCGGTCATGCAAACCGATAATAATGATTTTTACCTTAATCATAATTTTCATCAGGAAGAGACCATTGCCGGTTCAATTTTCTTAGATTTTCAATGTGATGGCATTCGCACCCGTAATTACATTCTTTATGGCCACTATATGAGAGATCAGTCAATGTTTGGCTCCTTGTGGGAATACCAAGAGCCTTCTTATTTTCAGGCAAATCCAATCATCCAATATGACATGCCCGGTCAACCTGGCGACTGGGAAATATTTTCGATTTATACCGCTGAAGCCAATTATGACTATCGGCAACCTGAATTTATCGATGATAACGACTTTTACCAATATGTCTCCCGATTAAAAAGTCAATCCATTTATGAGACTGGGGTCAGCCCCCAGTCAAATGATCAGATTTTAACGCTATCAACCTGTATCTATACCTTTGATGATGCTCGTTTTGTTGTTCAAGCCCGTAAAATATGACTTATTTTTTTAATAATGTTTCGGCTTTTAAAAAATTATCCTGAAAATCAAAACACTCTTTGGCGATGACCTGATTGAGTAAGATAAGTGAAATTAAATTGGGAATAGCCATTAAACCATTCATCGCATCCGAGAAATCCCAGACGATTTGCAGGGTCGTTGTCGCCCCGACGAAGGCTGTTAAGGCAAATAGTAAACGATAGATTTTGATAATTTTGGGCGATTTGACAAGATATTCGAGTGCTTTTTCACCATAGTATTCCCAACCAAGGATCGTTGAGAAAGCAAAAAGGGCAATCCCAATCGTGACAATAATACCACCAATTGGTCCCATCGCTACCCTAAAGGCGGCAATGGTTAGGTTTGCCCCACTTAAAAGTTCACCTGATGCGTCAAGTGTTCCGAGAACTCCGGAAGTGGCGATAACAAGGCCCGTAATGCTACAGACAACTAATGTATCAAAAAAAGTACCGGTCATATTGATATAGCCTTGGCGCGAAGGATGATCAGTTTTTGCTGCCGCTGCCGCAATCGGTGCCGACCCTAAGCCGGCCTCATTAGAGAAAACACCACGGGCCACACCCCAACGCATGGCGGTCAGCATACTGGCAATAATTGTTCCACCAACTCCGCCGGCCATGGCATCAAATGAAAAAGCCATTGAAAAGATTTGGACCAAACCAGTTGGCAGATTTTTAATATTGATGATAATCACAATAATACCGGCTAGAAAATAAAACACTGCCATAAAAGGAACGATTACCCCACTGACACGGCCAATGCTTTTAATGCCGCCGATTAAAACTAATAATGCCAGCAAGGTGACAGCTAGTCCAGTTAACCAGTTCGGTACGCTAAAGCTATCATTGAGGGCATAGGCAATGGAATTAGCCTGGGTTAAATTACCAATACCAAAGGATGCGACCACGGCAAAAAGTGAAAAGAAAAAGGCTAAGACACTGCCTAATTTTTTATTTTTAAAACCCTTTTTCATCGCATACATAGGGCCACCGGCCATCTCACCGCTGGCATTGACCTCCCTGTATTTAACCGCTAAGACGCTCTCAGCATACTTAGTCGATAAACCAAATAAGGCCGAGATCCACATCCAGACCAGGGCTCCTGGTCCACCTAAGACCATAGCTGTTGCGACACCGACAATATTACCGGTTCCAATTGTGGCTGCTAAGGATGTCATCAAGGACTGAAAGGGCGAGATATCGCCATCTGATTTTGATCCATCATCCTTCTTAAAAACAGATTTGAGGGCATAGGCAAGGTTTCGCCACGGCAAAAACTTTAACCGAATCGTTAAAAATATACCCGTTCCCATCAGCAAAGCTAACATAATAGGTCCCCACACAAAATTGTTTACAAGCGCTATTAGTTCTGAAAAATTCATTTTTTCCTCCCGAATGCAAAATAAAAATAGCGCTTCATTCTACCACGTAGCGAGAATTTTCACAAGATAAGTTCCTTGTTATTATAAAACTAAGAATGCTTAGGAATGGGCAAAAAATACTGAGGACCGATTCTACATGGTTGTAAAATCGGTCCTCAGTGATTACTTTCAATTATCATTATTTTTTACTCACCCCTTTCTACTATCATTAATCCTATTATTGTTCCTGATTCGAATCAATTAATTTAATCAATCCTACGTCTTTCAAATTCCATAACTTCTTTGAATTAATGTCTTTGATTGATGACCAAAAACAATTCTTAAATGTTTTTCATTTTGAAATCTGTATCCAATCAGCTACTCTATCCACTATGTGATTCGATTTTTATCTCTCATCCATATTGCTATTTACTGATTGTGAACCATGACCTATAAGTTTTATTTAAAGATCAGAAACAATACTAATGATTAACTACATTATAGCACTCGCTTTCAAGAAGTCAAGTAAAAAATGAAAACGATCGGCAATTTAATAAAGTTTTTATTTTTCTTAAAAAGGATGACTAATGATCAAAGCCTTGCGACGGATTAAAATGGTCGGATCGATTTCAAAAATCAGTTTTTCTTCCTTGTTGATACTCTCAAGGATCAATTCAGGCTTGACTGTTTGTTGGTCTAGATAATTAAGGGAAACATTTAAAGTCGCTCGCTCTAAGTCATCAAATTTTGTTAGTACAATAGACTTGATAAAAGACCTGATTTCTTTTTCAACCATTTTTTTCTTTTTATTTCGTTTTTCAATAAAAATTTCATCGCGCTTAAGATAGTTTTCAATGTGCTTTTCTATTTCTTCCCTTGTCATCGGCCTAAGGGTTTTAACCCTCAGCTCATAATCACTGGCTAAAAGCATGGATGAAAGCGATCCCTTTGTCTCATCGGCAATCCTCGCCTTTAGGATCTTTAAGCCATCTGGTAATACGACATTCATTTTTTCAATAAATAACGAAGCCGTAATGGCTTCTTCCAAAATGACTTCACCATATTCACAATCGCTGATTAATCCGACCGACATTGCTAGGGCAAAGGACATTCTGGGATGGGGATTAAAGCCTTGCGAATAGGCAAGGGGCAAATTAGCGCGACGAAATGCCCGTTGAAACAAACGATGCTGATTGAGGTGGGAGAGAAATCGCAACCGCTCATCCCGTAAAAATTGATATTGGATCTTAAGCATTGCACACCCATCCTTCTTCAAATTCCATAATTCCACAATTGGAACACGCTTCTCGGCAATAGGGTGTCTTAATTTCTTTTAGCGCCCGCTGGTGCTCGGTAATCAGATAGGCCTTTGTTACACCGATATCGATAAAGTCCCAGGGCAGAATTTCATCATAGGTCCGTTCTCGTAAGGCATAAAAATCCGGATCAATGCCTAATTCCTCGAAGGACTGTAACCATTTTTCATAATCAAAGTGTTCATGCCAACCATCAAACCGACAGCCCTTTTGATGGGCTCGTTTTAAAACGCTTCCTAAACGCCGGTCTCCGCGGGCAAAAACAGCTTCTAGATAGCTGACCTCGCTGTTATGCCAACGGTATGAAATTCTCTTATCTTTAATTGTATTTTTTAAATGTTCTTGTTTTCGCTCAAAGGTTTTTTGGTCATTTTGTCCAAACCACTGAAAAGGCGTAAAGGCCTTGGGGACAAAGCAAGCCGTCGAGATC
This sequence comes from uncultured Lachnospiraceae bacterium, assembly GCA_964632785.1. Taxonomy (GTDB): domain Bacteria; phylum Bacillota; class Clostridia; order Eubacteriales; family Eubacteriaceae; genus Acetobacterium. The sequence continues at coordinate 3,933 of CAZWEU010000008.1, forward strand.
ACTAATTTTAAACTTCTGTTTCGCAGCTCTTTATCAACCCCCAAGTAAGAATTGACGACTTTTTGAGCAAGGTCAGCAATTCCTTCGATATCGGTATCTTCTTCACCCGGTAGGCCAACCATAAAATAGAGTTTGACATGACCCCAGCCTTTTACAAATGCCGACTCAACCGTATCAATCAAGTTTTTTTCACTAACACCCTTATTAATGATATCCCGCATGCGCTGGCTTCCAGCTTCTGGTGCTAGGGTTAAACCCGTCTTTCGAATCTTTTGAATTTGTTCAAGCATCTCGATGCTTAAGGAATCGATTCTTAGCGACGGCAGGGCAACGCCGATTCGTTTTTCTTCATAGCGGTCAACCAAGTCTTTAATCAATGTCTCAATTTGGCTATAGTCCCCCGAACTTAAGGAGGATAGTGAAATCTCATCGTAGCCAGTGTCGTCAATGATTCCCTCAATGCAGGCCTTGATCGTATCGGTCGATTTCTCACGGGTCGGGCGATAGATCATCCCTGCTTGACAAAAGCGACAGCCTCGCCCACACCCTCTAAAAATCTCCATACTGATGCGATCGTGGATAATTTCTGTATAAGAAACGATCATCTTAGAGGGGTAATAGGCCTGATCTAAATCGGCGATAAAACGTTTATTAATTTTTTCTTTTCCTTCTTGACCAATCGGTAAAAACGACTGAATACAATCTGTTTCATCATCATAAGTCGTCTCATATAGGCTCGGCACATAAATGCCTTCAAGCTTAGCTGCCATTTTTAAAAAGGCTTGGCGGTCAAGCCCATCTTCTTTCCATTTCCTATAAGCAGCCATCAATTCGAGGATCAGGTCTTCGGCTTCGCCAATCACAAAGAGATCGATAAAATCAGCCAAGGGTTCTGGGTTATAAGCACAGGGCCCCCCCGCTAATACAAAGGGATGACTTGCATCGCGTTCGATTGATTCGAGGGGGATCTGGCCTAAGTCAAGAATATTGAGAATATTCGTATAACTCATCTCATATTGAAGGGTAAAGCCCAGAAAATCATATTGATCAATGGGTGTCTGGGACTCAAGTCCATAGAGTGGTAACTTATTTTTCCTCATCTCTGCTTCCATATCAATCCAAGGCGAAAAAACCCGTTCACACCAAATGTCTTTCTGGTCATTTAATAAGCCATAGAGAATCTTTAGGCCCAAATGAGACATGCCTACTTCATAAATATCGGGAAAGGCAAAGGCAAAGCGAATGGTCTTTTCATCGACTTCCTTATGGACAGCGTTTAGCTCGTTGCCCAGATAGGTAATTGGCTTGGTTACCTTGGGCAAAATTTCATTATTTAAAATTTCATTTAAGTTTTTCATCATTTCCTCGTTTTTCTTATTTAACCTATTTATCTTACAAGATAAGTCTCCTATTGTATAGTCTAAACGATAGTTTTTTTCTGATCTTAAGCGTAAAAAATAACCAGCCCTTAATCGGACTGGTAAATTTTATACTTTGATGCATTAGAATTTAAAAACAACCACTATCTACCATTCAATTTCTTCAATCGGAATTGGGCTTGCGTTTATATAACTCTTACTCACTTTTCCATTTTTCATTTTAATAACCTTGTCGGCCATCGGCGTAATCGCCGTATTATGGGTGATCAAGATAACGGTCATTTTTTCTCGGCGACAGGTATCTTGCAAGAGTTTTAAAATATTTTTTCCTGTGTTGTAGTCAAGTGCTCCCGTTGGTTCATCACAAAGAAGCAATTTCGGTCGCTTGGCAAGGGCCCGGGCAATAGCTACTCGCTGCTGCTCACCACCTGATAATTGTGAAGGAAAATTAACCGTTCGGTCTTCTAAACCAACATCTTTTAGTGCTTCCTCAGCATCCATGGGATCATCTGATATCTGGGTTGCCAATTCAACATTTTCAACGGCGGTTAAATTTGGTATTAAATTATAAAATTGAAAGACGAATCCTGTGTCAAATCGCCGATACTGGGCTAACTCTTTTCGATTCAGGAGAGCCACGTTTTTCTCATCAACAAAGACATCTCCTTCATCACAGCTATCCATCCCACCAAGAATATTAAGGACCGTTGTTTTTCCCGCTCCACTTGGTCCGACGATCACGGCAAATTCGCCTTTATCAACACTAAATGTGATGCCGTCAGCGGCCGTAATGGTTACTTCTCCCATATGATAGCGCTTGATAACATCCTTAAATTCAATAAAATGATCCATTTTTTCCTCGTCTTCGTTTTACTCAATATAACCTTTACTTAATGAACTCTCAAGAAATGCCTTATCTAAAATCATTATCTTCTCCACTTACTGATTTTAGCATTTTGTTATTTGCGATTTAATTTTTTAGCAACCTTTGGGGCCCGAATGCGATGTGCTTGCGGCATATCGGACCCTAAAAGAGGGAGTAGATAATAGCGAAATGCCTCGGTAACATGGTTACCTTCTTCATTTATAAACTTATCTGGCATTGATTGTGTATGTTTTGCTACATCAGCAAGTGGCGTCAATTGGTAATCGACCGAATACATACCGGTTCTATGAATTGTAACTGAGCCGTCGACATTATTCCATAGGGCAAATTGTGCGGCTTTTTCTCCAACTTCTCGTGCTTCGCGCTGGTCGACATCTGATACAACGCCCATAAAAGAGCGTTGTAAATATCCAAAGGTCCCACTTCTAACCCGTTGGATGCCTAAGTTTTTCTTTATTTCATCTGCCAAAAGATCACCCAATGCGCTAGTACTCGACAGTTGAACATTACCATGACTATCTTTTTCAATATTCTCAGTGATTTTAGAAATTATTGGCGTCCCTTTCTCACCGCAAATTCCTTCCGAAACAGCGATAATACATTGGCCATGTTCTTTATAGACACGATCAACATCGGCTAAGAAATTTTTCATAATAAACGGTCTCTCCGGCAAATAGATAAGGTGAGGACCGTCATCAGGATATTTTTGCGCCATTGCCGCAGCTGCTGTTAAGAAACCGGCATGCCTACCCATAATCACCCCAATATAAACGCCACCAAAGGACTTTACGTCAAGATTGATACCGATAAAGGCTGAGGCAACAAACTTTGCTGCCGAACCATAACCAGGGCAATGGTCATTGACTAAAATGTCGTTATCAATTGTCTTGGGTATGTGGATAGCTCGGAGTTCGTAACCCGATTCACCAGCTTTTTTATTGACGATTCTTACCGTATCGGCTGAATCATTGCCGCCAATATAGAAAAAGAAACGGATATTGTGAGCTTCAAGTACTTTAAAAATTTTATCGCAATAGGCATCATCTGGTTTATCTCGAGTTGAATAAAGTGCCGAAGAAGGGGTATTGGCAACCTTTTCAAGGTTATTTGTCGTTTCTTGGGTTAAATCTAAAAGCTCTTCATTAATAATTCCTGACACACCATGAAGGGCACCATAGATTTTTTTGACTTGGGGAAATTTCCGCGATTCCAAAACAACACCGACAAGTGACTGATTTATTACGGCAGTGGGACCTCCACCTTGTGCAATTAATACATTACCTTTAAGTTTCATAATTAAGTTCTCCTTTTAAAGTTTTTATCACTATTAATAAGCTAGTTTATTAATTATTAGACCAAATAACGGTCCTAATACATCCTAGGTTGAAATAAAACGTCCAAAAAATATTATACCACATAGACTTATTATTATCATTAATCTTAATTTAATTTAAGTAAGAGCCTCTAGTGGCTTATTCTCAACGAAGGATACACAGATCAAACCGATTAATAAGATCACTGCATGGAAGGTAAAGGCCGTTTGAAATCCTGATACGGCATAATCAGCCGTAATCCACGTTCCCCATAGTTGGGCAACAATGCTGGCTCCCACCCCCCACATCATAAAATTAGCAATGCCCAGAGCCGTGCCAATTAAATTGGCTGAAATAATTCCTCGCAAAAAGGAAAATGCTGTTGACAGGGTGAAAAATTCGACAAAGCCCATAACAATAAAGACACCCGAAAGAAGAACCGGATTGAGGTTGGGGGACAAGAAAGCTAAGATGGTTGACCCTATACATAAAACAGAGGACCCTATCATCGTTGCCAACTTGGCTGAAGTCCGCTTGACAATCGCTCCAGCCATCAAGGCTCCAAGCACTGAAGCCACAGCAGCGATTAGGAGGACGTTAGCAGCCAGCTTTGAATCATAGCTCATGGCATTGGTTAAGAATACCCCGCCCCAATTAGAGAAAATATTTTGCGCTGTTGCGGTATTGCCCATCATAAAAAAGACAAGAAGCCAATATGTCTTTTGTGAAATAAGTTTCTTTAAGCCTTTAAAGGGACTGATTGTTTTTTTAGACGGCCCCTCCCTGCTTTTATCCTTAATAAAAATCCAGGCTGCAATTCCGATCACTAAGGAAATAGCCGCAAAGACATAATACGTATTGCGCCAGCCAAGGGCAACAATTAAAAGTGCTAAAGGGGTTGCTGCAACAATCCCTCCGGCCCGGCCAAAGGCCATTAAATAACCATTTACCGCAGGGAAATGATCAGGTTCTTCCCATTCACCAATGACCTTACAGGCAGCCACATAAACCGGTGCTATCCCAGCCGCGATCAATACCCGACCAACCATAATTAAAGCGAAACTATTGCCGGCAGCTAAGACCAAGGTGCCTAGCGCGGCGATGGTGTATAAGATTGAAATTAGTTTACGACTACCAAATTTATCGATCAAAATACCGGCCGGTAGGTTGGCAAGGGCATAAGAATAAGTAAAGACGGCACCAAACCAGCCAATTTGATTCGGCGTAAAACTCAGTTCTTCAATCAAGACTGGGGCTGACATACTGCCTGCGTAACGATGAAAATTAACAAAGAAATAAGCAATAAAGATAATAGCATACATTGATAATTTTGATTTTTGTTCTTCCTTGTTCAATACGGTCCTCCAATAATTTATTTTACTAATTGTACCAACAAAAGGGCGAATAGACAATCGCATTCCTCGATAATAATTTAAAATCTTCTTTCTGACTAGACTATTATTTATAAAAAGATTAGAATAGAGATACTACATTTAATCAAAGGAGACAATTTTGTTGCTAATTTTATTACCAGGCCTTCTCATCGGGGGCGTCATTGGTTTGATTACCAATGGCATCGCCATCCGAATGCTGTTTCGCCCAATCAAACCGCTTTATTTGTTTAATTTAAAGCTCCCCTTTACCCCTGGGATCATTCCTAAAGAAAAACCACGCATCGCAAAATCACTCGGTCTGGTCGTTGCCGATCATCTCTTAACCGAAGAAACCATTAAAAACGCCTTGATTTCAGAGACCATTGACGAAAAAATTTTAGCCTTTATCGACGAATTTCTTGAAAAACATAACCATGCTGATCCCTCGCTAAAAGAGCTTCTCGATCAATTAATCGGTGAGGACAAGGCCCTAGCAATTATTAAGAAAACTCAAAATCAAATTATACCGATTGTTTTTGAGAAAGTCAATAATTTAAACTTAGGCCCCATGCTCGCCGAAATTGCCATTGAAGAGGTCCTAAGAAACATAGAAGGGTCGATGTTTGCCATGTTTATCAACGATAGTCTGATCGCATCGGCCAAAGTGAAAATTTCGGAACTCATCGATAAAATGGTTTACGAACAGGGTGGCGAAATAATTGAAACGATTGTTTCGAGTGAGACCGAAAAACTGTTAGCCCGCCAATCGGCTGATTTAATTTCTGACTATGACCATCAGATTCGTGAATTTAAAGTAAATACGATTGCTTTTTATCATCACATTGTTGAAAATCATAGCCAATCGATGATTCAAGCCATCAACTTAGGCAAATTAGTCGAAGATCAAATCAATGCTTTTGATGTCTTAACCTTTGAAAAATTAATCCTCAGTATTATGGATCGTGAATTAAAGGCAATTATTTGGTTGGGTGGATTTTTAGGTGCCCTAATGGGTTTAATCTTAAGTATTATATAAAAGTGAGGAAGAAAATGAAAAAAACAATTGACTGGAACAACTTAGGCTTTTCCTATGTAAAAACCGACTATCGTTATCTATCGCAGTGGAAAGATGGATCTTGGGATAAAGGCTGCTTAACGACCGATAATACCCTTCATATTGGTGAATCTTCACCCAGTCTTCATTATGGCCAGCAATGCTTTGAAGGCTTAAAAGCTTATCGGGCAAAAGATGGTCAGATCCAATTTTTTAGAATTGAAGACAATGCCAAAAGAATGCAGGATTCTTGCCGCCGCTTATTAATGCCGGAAGTCCCCATTGACGTTTTTATTGCTGCCTGCAAGGCAGTCGTTAAAGCAAATAGTGACTATCTGCCCCCCTATGGAAGCGGTGGCTGCCTCTACTTACGGCCCCTAATCATCGGAACGGGTAATAGCATTGCTGTTAAGCCCGCTAATGAATATCTTTTCACCGTCTTTTGTATGCCTGTTGGTGCCTATTTTAAGGGGGGAATGGTCCCCGTTAATTTTATGGTTTCCGATTATGATCGAGCAGCATGCAAGGGAACCGGCCAACAAAAAGTCGGTGGGAATTATGCTGCCTCTCTTCTTGCTCATGATGAAGCCGTTAAGCAAGGTTTTGCTGACTGTATCTACCTGGATCCGAAAACACATACAAAAATTGAAGAAGTCGGCGCTGCTAATTTCTTCGGTATCACAAAAGATCAAGCTTTTGTTACGCCCGTCTCCTCTTCAATTTTACCAAGTATTACCAAGAAATCCCTCCTTTATCTGGCCGAGAATTATTTAAAAATGACCGTCCTCGAGGAAGATATCTTACTAAGTGAACTCGATCGTTTCGTCGAAGCAGGGGCCTGTGGCACCGCTGCTGTTATCACCCCGATCGGTGGAATTTATTATGATAATCATCTCCACGTTTTTTATAGCGAAAAAGAAGTTGGGCCGATTACTAAAAAATTATATGATGCCTTAACGGCGATTCAATTCGGCGAAATTGAAGGACCACCTGGCTGGATTGAAATTATTTGATTTTTTAGTTTTTTTATTTTTTTCTGGCCCTTTAGTTTTTGAAAAATAAGGGTATAATGAAAATAGCATCTGAGATGGGAGAGTTATGAATACAAAACTTTATTTTTTAATGAAACGCCTAAGTGACCTCGAAAATGAATTCTCAACCCTAAGTGAAGATGAAAAGGAAGTTGTCATTTTTACAACTGAGAAAACGATCGGTAGTTTGCAAAATCTATACGAGGCACTTGAAGATTATTGTATCTACACCTTTATTGATAACGATGAATAGGAGGAAATTATGAAAATTGCATCATTTATTACCGGAATTGTTGGCGTTTGTTTGGGGGCGGCTGCTTTAACCCTTAGTATTATTACACTTTATCGTACTTCTTGACATTGATTAGCTTTTTCAAAAAATATATTGACAACTCTACGCTATTAAGTTATACTGATATCATTATTTTGTGAAGTAGTTGTATTTAGTAGTGGTTTGATGAGCTTAACGACGTACCTCAGGTGTGGCTTTAAGTAAGGCAAAAAGTTTTTACACGAAATTTACATCGAAAAACGAATCCTAGAACTGGGGCTTGTGTAGGATCATTTGGTCATACACTTTACTATTTGTAAATTATTTTACATAATGGTATCGGGTAATTAAAACCTAAAGCACTCTAACTCTTATGAGTTAGAGTGCTTTTTTTTAGGATTTCAATAATAATATGTAAGCAAGAAAGGAATATTATGCAAGCAGCAATTAAAATGACCCAATCTCATTTAAGTAAAAAACCTATCAATAACCCAATCATGAAGGATTGGAAGAATTGGAAATGGCAAATTAAAAACACTATCCGAAAAGTTGAAACGGTCGAGTGGATTCTAGGGGTAAAATTTCCAGAAGCCAAACGAAAAGAAATTGATGGGACCATCGCTAAATTTCCGATGGCCGTAACCCCCTACTACCTGTCATTGATTGATCCTAATGATTATGAAAATGATCCAATCTTTAAGCAATGTTTTCCCGATCCTCAAGAATTAATTTCGTCCAATTGTGATCTTTCAGATCCCCTTCACGAGGAAGACGATAGTCCTGTTCCCGGCATTACCCACCGTTATCCTGACCGTGTTTTATTTCATGTCTCTAATATTTGTGCCATGTACTGTCGCCATTGTACGAGAAAGCGAAAAGTTGGTGATCGCGATTCGATTCCATCAAAAACGCAGTTAGTAAAAGGCATTAATTACATTAAAAACACACCGGTTATTCGTGATGTGCTTATTTCCGGTGGTGACCCCCTGCTCTTATCAGATGGCCAAATCGATTGGTTACTGTCGGAAATTTCAAAAATCGACCATGTCGAAGTTATCCGGATTGGTAGTCGTACACCCGTTGTCCTGCCCTTTCGGATAACCGACCATCTGATTGAAATCTTTAAAAAGTATGAAAATTTATGGATTAATACCCACTATAACCATCCCAAAGAAATGACCAAGGCCTCGCGAACAGCCATCCAGAAGCTCGCATCTGCCGGTATTCCACTTGGAAACCAAACGGTACTTCTGCGAGAAATCAATGATTGCCCGCAAATTATGAAAAAACTCGTTCATAAATTAGTTGCTAATCGGGTCAGGCCTTATTATCTATACCAATGTGATCTATCCGATGGCTTAGAGCATTTTAGAACCAATGTTGGAAAGGGCATTGAAATTATGGAATCTCTCAGGGGCCATACCAGTGGCTTTGCCATTCCTACCTATGTGATTGATGCTCCCGGTGGCGGTGGTAAGATTCCTGTTATGCCTAATTATTTAATCTCTTGGTCGACCAATAAGGTGATCTTGAGAAATTATGAAGGCGTAATTACAACCTATGAAATGCCACCATCTTACGAAGAGACAAGTTGTGATCGTAATTGTAAAGAGTGTAAGCTCCAGTTAAAGTTAGAACCAAGAGATGATGAATTTGCTCCGATTGGAATTTCGAAACTCTTGTGTCATTATGATGACATGATCACCCTTACGCCTGAAAATTTAGACCGCGAGGAAAGGATGCGTGATTCATGCTAGATTCTATTGTCGCTGACGAGAATACCATCTATCAACACGGAAAAGCCAATGACCGTATTTATATTATGAAACTATCGACTTTAGGAGCTAATTTTATCAATCACTTGGAAGATATGGCTCTCACCAATAAGTATTCAAAAATAATCGGCAAGATTCCCCTTCATTTGGCTGAAGCTTTTAAAGAAGCCAATTACCAAATAGAAGGAATAATACCGGGTTTTTATGATGGCTCTGAAACTTGTAGCTTTATGAGTAAATACTTTTCTAAAGAACGACAAAGCAATTATGACGCCAAACAAATTAAACACGTTATTAAAACCGCCAAATCAAAAGCAGCAGGAGATGTCACCCCAATCAAGGCAGAATTCTCCATTTGCCAGCTTAATCCTTGCCACCTTAATGCCATGGCCAAACTTTATCGAGATGTTTTTGAATCCTATCCTTTTCCTATTTTTGATCCTAACTATCTTAAAGAAACGATGGATGATCATGTTATTTATTACGGTGTCTTTAAGAATGAGACTTTAATTGCCTGTGCTTCTTGTGAGACAGACAGTGACTCTAAAAATGCCGAATTAACCGACTTTGCTGTTAGCCCTAAGTATCGCGGCCATGAACTAGCCTCTCTTTTATTAATTGAAATGGAAAAAAAGATGGCTCAACTGGAGTTTAAAACTGTCTACACCATTGCCCGGTCTTTATCCTACGGCATGAACTGCACCTTTGGCAAAAACAATTACCAGCTGGGAGGAACCCTGTATAACAATACCCAAATTGCCGGTAATATCGAATCGATGAACATCTGGTATAAATCACTTCAATAATCACCTCATTAATTTAAAAATCTAAAAAGCTGCCGCGTAAATGCGACAGCTTTTAGTTTAATCGGATTAAATTATTATTTTCCTTCACTGCCGGTGAATTCAATCGGTACATAATTTATAATATTCTTTTTTAAAAAAGAAATACCCGCACCTGAAAAAGCACTGACTTTAAAAATATTATTTTTTTGTACACCAGCATATTCTAGGTAGCGATAGCTTCGTCGCAAATTAGCCTCTTTATCATCAATTTTTGTAATTACCCCTATAACTGGAATATTATAAGTTAAAACAAAGTTGGGCGGTATTGAATTTTCACAATCTGTCGAAGAATTTACTAAAATAATCAGTCCTGCATCACAAGCAACATTAATCGCCTGTGGACGAAAGCAAGCAAGCTCGACAAACTCACCAGGCAAATCCATAAAATAAGATGAATAAATAATTTGTTGCGTTTTCTCTGCTTTAAGATCTTGATTACTTAAATACTGAATTAAAGTGGTTTTCCCACTAGCTATCCGACCCATCAAGGCAATTCTTTTTTTATTGCTTGCCATACTTCTCCTCCTAAATATAGGCAGAATGGAGCATGCATATCTATGCTATTGCACCGCTTCTGTCATCTTTCGTGACACGGGCTTGTATAAATAGTATCTGACTCAACGATTTTAAATCTTTATCGTCTTACAGTGGCGAGACCGTTTTGGATTATTACCAAATTCCTATTTTTATACAAACATTGATTATATCTATCTTACCAATAAAATAAATCGCGATAAGAATAAATTTTCATATTTTATGATTTTCGAACAATTTCAATTTTATAGCCATCGGGATCGCTGATAAAGTAGTATCGTGGCCGGCCATCCTCACCTAAACCCTTAAGCGGTGTCGGCTCAAAACCCTTTTCGTCGTGCTCAAGCCAAGACCCTTCTAAGTCGTCAACGGATACAGCTAAATGGCCGTAAGCTTGACCCATTTCATAGGGCTTTTCCCGGTCATAATTATAGGTTAGTTCAAGCTGATGACCATTTTCTGATCCATCCCCTAAAAAAACCAAGGTAAAAGCATATTTAGGAACATCTCGGCGTCTAATTTCTTTAAAACCCAGTGCTTTGCCATAAAAAGCAATCGACTGATCTAGGTCCATCACGCGAATCATCGTATGAATTATTTTATAGTTTTTCATTTTTTCTTCCTTTCCTATTTAAAGTTTGGCATACATACTCTTATAAAAAGAATAGGCCTTTGAGGATTTACCAATAGAGTGACCAATATAATGATCAAGAAGATCATTTAATCGTCTCATTTCTAGCGGATCGGCCTCTTGATTTTTAAAATGAACAATTGGATAGTTTAAAAATTCTCTTAAATGCTGAAGCATTGTCGGCGTTATTTTATAGCTATAACCAGATATTCGCTCGCAATTCGAACACATTATCCCCGAAGACTCGATATTAAAGGCCCTTAATTTTTCTCCTGAGCCACAGTTCATGCAGGTCAGTAAGCCTGGGCAATAGCCTAGGTAAGACACCAACTTCATCTGAAAAACAGCCACCACCAATAAATCACTCTTGGCCTTATTTTCGGATATATAATAAAGAATATAACGGACAAGTTTAAGGATCTCTGGGCTTCTTTGAAATTGATCAAAGGCGTTGTTCATTAAATCTAAAAGGTAAGAACCCAACGCTAACTTGCTTAGGTCATTTCTCAAGGCATAAAAGGATTCAATTAAATTGGCTTGGTTAATATTACCAAAGGTTTTTCCCGGATAGTAAACAAATTCAGCCCAGGCAAAAACCTGGGTGCTGGCCAGTAAAGAACTTTTATGCCGTCTTACTCCTCTTGCCATACATTGAATTTTCCCATCCTCTTCTGAGAAGATGGTTAAAATTTTATCTTGTTCACGGTAGGCCTGTTCTTTAATGACAAGACCTTTCGTTTTGATCAAGCCCATTTTACTTACTCAAAATAGCCAAGATCTTTAAGATCATAGCTTTTGTCGCGCCAATCCGACCGAACCTTTATCCACAGTTGCAAATTAACCTGACTTTTTAGAAAAAACTCAATATCCTGGCGGGCTCGTGAGCCAATCTTTTTAAGCATTGCCCCGCCTTTTCCGATCACAATTCCCTTATGGGTCTTGCGCTCACAAAATATTGTTGCCTCGATATCGATTAGATCCTTATTTTTCCGTGCCTTCATAGATGTAACTTCCACGGCAATCCCATGAGGAACCTCTTCTTGGAGGAAAATTAGAATTTTTTCGCGAATCAATTCTTGAACAATCCAACGCTCAGACTGATCGATGATCATATCATCGGGAAAATACAAGGGTCCCGCATCCATTTTTTCCTTGATATGACTTACTAATTCATCAATCCCATCGCCTTTTCCTGCTGAGATTGGGATAATCGCTGTTAAAAACTCATAGGCCTCATAGGCTTTTATACAAGCTAATAAGGATTCTTTTGGCAGCAAATCAATCTTATTGATTACCAGTACAATTGGCGTATCAATCACACTTAATTTTTCCAGAATATAACGATCTCCCGGCCCAATTTTTTCATCTGGTTCGACCAGAAATAAGACTAAATCAACGTCTGACAAAGTTTTTTCAGCCGCTGTTTGCATGTAATCGCCAAGCTTATTTTTAGGACGATGCATACCCGGTGTATCGATAAAGATCATTTGCGATTCATCATCCGTATAAATACAACGAATGGCATTCCGAGTCGTCTGCGGTTTAGGCGAGGTAATCACTAATTTTTCTTTCATAATTTGATTTATTAAGGTTGATTTGCCGACATTTGGACGGCCAATAATGCTAATAAAACCCGATTTAAAACTTTTTTCACTCATCATTACTTCCTTTTCTATACAAACAAATTTATAATTTTAGGCAGAAAAATAACCAGGCCAACCATGATTGACATAATCGCTGCAACCATCACTGCTCCTGCCGCGGTATCTTTGGCTATTTTTGCCAAGTGGTGGTACTCTTCCGTATAAAGATCAACTAGGGTTTCAATGGCAGTATTTAAGATTTCTAGAATAAAAACAAAAGAGATTACAATAATCAAAGCCAACCATTCTTCTGCGGCAATGTGAAAGACAAAACCAGCCAGGACAGCAAGAAGAGCCAACCACAAATGGATTCGCATATTGGGCTGACTTCTAAGTGTATAGGAAATACCCTGAATTGCAAAAAAGAAACTTTTTCTTAATTTTCTTTTTGTCCCTTTCAATTCTACCCCTCCTAGTCGTCTCCCATTAATTCCTTTTCAACTTGACGCATCACTTTTTTATCATCCTCATCTAAATGGTCGTAGCCGAGAAGATGGAGGAGGCTGTGAACCGATAAGTAAGAAACTTCTCTTAAAAAACCGTGGCCTAATTCCTGGCCCTGAAGACGTGCTTGATCCGTATTAACCACGATATCACCTAATAAAAGGGGGTGATGGGGCGTTTTTTTAAGGATGTCTTGCTTATTTTCTAAAAAATTGTCGTACATGGGAAAAGAAAGAACATCCGTCTCCTGATCTTTTTGGCGATACTGACCATTGAGTTCTTTAATCTCTTTAGCAGTAACAAAGGAATAACTGACTTCACACTCAACCCCAATCTCCTGGTCTAATAGGGTCCGCTCTAATTTGCTTTCAATTTCCTCAAGCATTGAGTCATCAACTTCTTCACCACTTCGGTTATCGAAGGTCACAATTATCATTATTTTCTCCTTTATCAATCTTTTTCCCTATTAATTTTTACCAGTCCATGATTAAGTCATTATAAGGCGGGGTCGACATATAAGAAAGCATGCCAAAGCCATCATAAACCTTAAAGGTCGTGATGCTTCCTAGCTTAATCTCAAAGTGCCATTTTTTGTTGATCGGTAAAGACATTAAATTTGTCATGATGCTGTGAATCGTTCCCCCATGGGCGACGATTAAGTAACATTTGTCCTCAAGTTCGTCTAAAAAAGATTTCAAGGTACTTTGGAATTCCCCTTGGCTCTGGCCACCAGGGATTTGGTAGTCAACACAGTCATCCATCCACACCGCCCACTCTTTCGGCGTCGTCGCCATAATTTCTTCTCTTGTTTTTCCTTCGAATATTCCAAAATTAAATTCTCTCAGGCGGTCGTCAGCAATCACCGGCTTATTCGTTGCATCGCCGATCGCCTGAGCAATCTTAAAGGCTCTTAAAATAGGACTTGTAAAAATGCTATCAAACTTAATCTTTTGGTCAATTTCTAACAAATGATCAACTAAAATATCTTTCATCTTTTCGCCTCTCGCTGTATAGTCCGATTCGGTATGACCATTTAATCGTCTTTCCACATTGCCAAAGGTTTCAACATGTCTCACTAAAACCAATTTCATTCAACTATCCTCTTTCATTATAATACTTTCATTATAACTGATTCTTGTCATTTCTCCAAATGTTTTGATTTTTAATAAAAAATTGATATAATAGAAAAAACAATCTGAAAGGGATCTTATGGAACAAAGTAAAAAAAATCGAATTCTCGCTGACTTGGTCTTAATTGGTGTTGCTTTTGTCTGGGGCAGTGGTTTTGTTTCCTCGAAAACAGCCATTGCTTATATGTCACCAATGATGTTAATGGCCCTTCGCTTCACCATTGCTAGCCTTCTTTCAGCTTTTATTTTTAAGAAAAATTTAAAATCAATTTCAAAAGAAACACTTAAAGCCGGTTTTATCATTGGTCTTTTTTTGTTTTCAGCCTTTACCGCTCAAATGGTCGGTCTTCAATATGTAGAAGCTGGCAAACAAGCTTTTTTAACCGCAACCAATGTTATCATGGTTCCCTTTGTCTATTGGGCGGTGAAAAAAAAGAAACCGGATAAATATAATTTTATCGCCGCCTTTATCATGTTCCTCGGCCTTGTCCTCTTGACCCTTGATTTTACTAGCGGCTTTAGCTTTAGTCCCGGTGATGCATTAACCCTTTTTTGTGCTTTTTTATTTGCCTGTCACATCGTCAGTATTGGCATTTTTGCCGGAAAACATGACCCGATTGCTCTAACAGTCATCCAATTATCGGTCGCGGCGATTCTTTCCTTAGTCTATGTGATTTTTTCTGGTGACATTCTTAATTTCACCTTTTCACAAACCGGTCTATTAAATGCCGCTTATCTGGGGGTTTTTTGTACATTTTTGGCCTTTCTTGGGCAGACGATGGCGCAAAAATATACCACTGCCACCCATACCGCCATTATTTTAAGCCTCGAATCTGTTTTTGGAAGTTTTTTATCGATTTTAATTCTTAATGAACATTTTACGTTTCTCATGTTTATTGGTTGTCTTGTTATTTTTATTGGAATTCTCACCGCCGAAACAAAATGGGCTTTTCTTCGAAAAAAAAACCCACCTTTAATTGAAATCGAAGAGTCCAATTCTTAAGATTTTGCTTTTTCTTTACAGCTCTTGTTTTTTTATGCTATGATAACCTCCAATGCAAATCTATTGCAAGGGAGGTTTATTTTTGACTAATGAATTTAAAATTGGAGATTTAGTTTTCTCAAAGCCCATCGTTCAAGGTGGCATGGGTATAGGTATATCCTTATCAAAACTAGCTGGTGGTGTTTCAAAACACGGTGGCCTAGGTGTTTTATCGGGAGTTGAAATGGGTCACGCTGATCCTGATTATCAAAAAAACCCCAAACTCGCTAACCGCCGGGCTCTCAAGACTCATCTTAAAGAAGCCAAAAGGATTTCGGGAAATCGACCAATTGGCATTAATATCATGGTTGCCCTCACCCAATATGAAGAAATCGTTAAAAATGCCATTGATGCCGGTGTAGATATCATTTTTGCCGGGGCTGGTCTACCCCTTAATTTACCACAACTAAGCAAGGATTCTGATATTAAAATTGCTCCAGTTGTGTCATCTAAACGGGTTACTCAATTAATTTTAAAACAGTGGTGGCGTCATTTTAAAAAAATACCCGATGCCATTGTTCTCGAAGGACCCCTAGCTGGTGGTCACCTTGGCTTTAAAAAAGACGACTTACAAGCTGACAGGATTGATAATTTTACTTTGCTGTCCTTAATTAAAGAGGTCCTCAAGGTCCTCAAGGTCTATGAAGAACTCGGTGGTCACCCCATCCCCTTAATTGCCGGCGGCGGGATTGTCAGTGCCGATGACGTCAAAGAAATATTGACTGCTGGTGCCTCGGCCGTTCAACTTGGCTCGCGCTTTGTCGCAACTCATGAATGTGATGCTAGTTATGCCTTTAAAGAGGCCCTAATCAAAGCCAAAGCTGAAAATATTCGAATTATCGAAAGCCCAGCCGGCCTACCAGGTCGAGCCATCGACAGTCCTTTTCTTAAGGAAGTCGCTGAGGGCAAACGTCGACCAACATCCTGTCCAATGAATTGTCTAAAAACCTGTGATTTTAAAACAACACCTTATTGCATCGCCTCAGCCTTAATTGCCGGAAAATATGGCGACCTTGACAATGGCTATGTTTTTTCTGGCGCCAATGCCCACCAAATTAATGAGATCATTTCTGTTGAGACACTGATGAATGAGCTCGTTTCTAAATTGGATTAAAAAAAACTTAAATAAACTAAGCTAGAGCAGGCATTTCTTGACAAAAATTTTTTTAAGTTTATAATTAGTTAGTCTATCTAATTAGTTATAGGGAGGTGATGATTTGGATACTTTCAGTTTTAAGCTTAATGATATCCTTGTGGATACCTTTAATAAGATCCTCCAATACGAAGAAGATCTTATTAAACACTCTGAGAACATTGATTTATCCATCGGTGAAATGCATTTGATTGAAACTGTGGGAAAAAAAGGTAATCTTGGAAAAACTATTAGTGATTTAGCCCAAGCTCAAAATGTAACATTGCCATCGATGACCATCGCCATTAATAAATTATTCAAAAAAGGTTATGTGATCAAAGAAAAAAGCGCCCATGATGGCCGGGTTGTCTACGCCAGGCTGACAAAAAAAGGCCTTCGTATTGACCGCATCCATCAGTATTTTCATCGCCGGATGGTCGATGAAGTGGCTAGCGAAATGAGCGATCATGAAAAAGAAGTCCTGATTCAAGGCATTGAGAAACTCAATCGTTTTTTTAAAAACAAGCATGAGGAAGCAATTAAACAAATAGAAACATCCTGATTTCTGGAGGAAATATGTCCTTTTCAATTATTGGTACGGGTTCTGCCCTACCTCAAACCATTGTCCACAATAACGACCTTACCAAATTTCTTGATACTTCAAATGATTGGATAAAGTCACGAACCGGCATTTCATCACGCTATATCTGCACCAATGAATCAATTCTTGACTTAGCCTTAGCGGCTAGTCAAAAGGCCTTAAAAAATGCCAATATCGATAAAGAGGCCCTCGATTACATCATTTGTCCGACTTTAGGTGGCGACATGGTTACCCCATCCTTATCCTGTCAAATTCAAGAGGCATTAGCAATTAATTGTCCGTGTTTTGACTTAAATGCCGCTTGTTCAGGTTTTGTTTATGGGCTTGATGTCGCCGATGCTTATTTTAGGCGAAATCCTGATTTAAAAATTCTAGTCATTGCTGTCGATGCCATGTCAAAACTTGTCAATTGGAAAGACCGGTCGACCGCCGTATTATTTGGTGATGGCGCTGGGGCTGTTGTCTTATCAAGTGGTAATGATTTAAAAAGCATTTATTTATCGGCAAGTGGAAACACCCAGGCTCTTTCGATTCCTTGGAAAAAGGGTAATTATCCCCTCCTAAAAGAGGAAGAAGGGCTTCCCTTTTTAAAAATGGACGGAGCTGAAGTGTATCGTTTTGCGGTTTCGGCCATTTGCCAAGATTTAAAAACAATTACTGATTTAGCCCATCTTTGTCTTGATGATCTGGATCTAATTATCCCTCATCAGGCCAATCGTCGAATTATTGAGGGTGCTGTCAAGCGCTTAAAGATTCCTGTTGAAAAATTCGCAATGCAATTAGAGAGAGTCGGTAACACCTCGGCTGCTAGTATTCCCCTCCTTCTCGATGAACTTAATCAAGAAGGTAAACTTAAACCTGGTATGACCATTGCCATGACGGCTTTTGGCGGTGGTTTAACCACCGGAGCCTGTGTCTTTGAATGGTCAAAAAAATAATTTAAAACGATGGAGGAATTAAAAATGATATTTGAAAAAATTGTTGAAATTTTACGTGACTATAAGGATGAACCTGAGTTAATGGTCGAACTGGATACTAGCTTTGAGGAACTTGAGCTTGATTCACTCGATACCGTTGAATTAGTGATGGAAATTGAAGAAGCCTTTGATACCAACATTGAAATTGATGGGTCCCTTAAGACGATTGGCGAAGTCGTCGCCTTGATCGAAACCGCCAACGCCTAGGTGGATAAAATGATTAAGACACCTTTATGCACCCTCTTAGGCATTGACTATCCTGTTTTTCAAGGTGGTATGGCTTGGGTTTCCGATAGTCAACTGGCAGCCGCTGTTTCTAATGCCGGTGGACTTGGTATCATTTCGTCCATGAATGCCGACGAAAATTGGCTGCGGGATGAGATTCGAAAAGTTAAACAACATACATCCAAACCATTTGGTGTCAACGTCATGCTCATGAATCCACGGGTCGAAGAAATCGCTCAAGTGGTGATTGAGGAAAAGGTGCCCGTTGTCACAACCGGTGCCGGCAATCCCGGCAAGTATATTAAAGGCTGGATCGACCAAGGAATCAACGTTATTCCGGTCGTTCCCTCTTGTGGCTTAGCCAAATTTTCCGAACGGGCCGGTGCCACAGCGGTTATCGCCGAAGGTGGCGAATCCGGTGGTCATGTCGGTGAATTATCGACCATGCCACTGATCCCTCAAGTTTGTGATGCCGTCAGTATCCCGGTTATCGCAGCCGGTGGGATTGGTGATGGTCGCGGCATTGCCGCCGCCTTTATGCTCGGCGCTGTTGGGGTTCAATTGGGAACACGTTTTTTAGTCGCCCATGAAACCAATATTCATGACGATTATAAAAATAAAATCATTAAAGCCAGAGATATCGATACGATGTTATCTGGCCGCTCCCTTGGCCACCCCGTCCGCTCCTTAAAAACACCATTTTCACGGGCCTTTGTCTCCGTTGAGAATGATCCTGACACACCCAAATCAGTTATCGAAGAATACGGCCGTGGGGCTCTTCGCCTGGCTGCCCAAGCCGGTGATCATGTCAATGGCTGTTTTATGGCCGGTCAAATTGCCGGCTTGGTAAAAGAAAAAGAATCGGTCAAAGAAATCATTGATTCCTTGATGGCGGAAACAAAAATAGCCTTAAGAGGAGGCCTACAATGGGTAAAATAGCCTTGGTCTTCCCCGGTCAAGGTGCTCAATTTGTCGGTATGGGCTTTGATAGTTATCGGCAATTTGAATCGGCCCAAGCCGTGTTTGACCAAGCCGATGCCTTTAACTCAGGAATCTTGGATCTTTGTTTTAATGGCCCAATCGAAAAACTAAATCAGACGAAAAACACTCAAGCTTGTTTGTTTACCACTGAGCTTGCCCTCGTCGCTGCTCTTAATGAGATGAACGTTAAGTATGAAGGACTCGCTGGCTTTTCATTGGGTGAAATCACCGGCTTGGTTGTTTCAAGTATTCTTAGTCTAGAAGAAGGCTTGGAACTTGTTTTTAAACGCGGCCAAGCCATGGAAAAAGCAGCAAAAGAATCCGCAAGTATGATGATTGCCGTTTTGAAATTAAATGCCAGTAAGGTTGAAGCGATTTGTCAAGATTTTTCGAGAGCCTATCCGGTCAATTACAATTGTCCGGGACAAGTTGTCGTCTCCTTGCTAAGAGAAGATCAAAATACCTTTATTCAAGCGGTCAAAGAAGCTGGTGGACGAGGCATCGCCTTAAATGTCTCCGGTGGTTTTCATTCACCCTTTATGTCGACCGCCACTGATGGTTTTTACAAAGCTATTCAGGATCTTAACTTTCAGCCACCAAGGATCCCACTTTATTCTAACACCAATGCCCTTGCCTATCCTAAGACCAGAGATGATATTATCAAGCAAATCACATACCATATCAACCACCCTGTCTACTGGGAAAAAACGATTCGAAATATGATTGCTGATGGCTTTGATCAGTTTATCGAAGTCGGACCAGGTAAAACCCTTAGTGGCTTTATCAAAAAAATTGATCCTTATGTCCATTGTTCGCAAGCTGAGGATTTATTAAAACATTTAAAATAATAAAAGGATGTAACTATGCTAAAGAATAAAACTGCCCTCATTACCGGTGGGGCTCGAGGAATTGGCCGCGGAATTGCCCTAAAGATGGCTAAAGCCGGTGCTGATATAGCCCTCGTCTACCGTGCTAGTCAGGATCTGGCCTTAAAAACTCAAGAAGACCTAATACAATTAGGCGTTAAAGTCTCAATTTATCAATGTGATATCAGCAATTTTCAGGACACCAAATTTCTAGTTAGTCAGGTGATCGATGATTTTGGCAGCTTCGAGATTCTCGTCAATAATGCTGGGATCACCCGTGATAAATTATTAATTGCCATGAAAGAAGACGATTTTGATGCTGTCATCAACACCAATTTAAAGGGTGCCTTTAATATGACAAAACACGGTGGAGCCCATCTTCTCAAACAACGAAAAGGCTCCATCATCAATATCTCATCAGTTACAGGTCTGATGGGTAATATCGGCCAAGCTAATTATGCTGCTGCCAAAGCCGGATTAATCGGACTGACAAAGTCAACGGCCAAGGAAATGGCCCTGCGGGGTGTAAGGTGTAATGCTATAGCCCCGGGTTTTATTGAAACCGACATGACCAAGGCCCTGAAAACAGAAATGAGAGAAACAATTCTTGACAATATTCCACTTAATCGGTTTGGCCAAATTGACGACATTGCTAACTTGTCCGTCTACCTTGCCAGCGATTTAGCGGGATATATTACTGGAGAAGTCATTAAAATAGATGGCGGTCTCTACATTTAGGAGTAACTATGAAACGAAGAGTAGTCATTACTGGCCTTGGTGCCATCAGCCCGATTGGAAATAATGTCGAATCTTTATGGGACAATTTAATCAACGCTCAATGCGGGGTTGAAACCATTACGAATTTCGATACCGATGATTTAAAAGTAAAAGTTGCCGCTCAAATTAGCGACTTTGAGCCCCTCGATTACTTAAAAAAGAACGAAATCCGAAAAAATGATCGCTTTACCCAGTTTGCCATTGCCGCTGCGGCCCAAGCCGTCGATGATAGTCAGATTATGGGAAAAGTTGATCCCAAGCGCTTTGGCGTCTATATGGGGTCAGGTATTGGTGGAATTCATACCTTTGTTGACCAATGCAAAAAAATTGAAGCCAAAGGGCCCAGACGGGTGTCACCTCATTTTATCCCCATGCTGATTTCAAATATCGCAGCTGGCAACATTGCCATTCGTTATAATGCTCAGGGTCCCTGCCTACCCGTCGTTACCGCTTGTGCCACCGCCACACATTCAATCGGTGAAGCCTTTAGAAACATTCATCATGGTTATTCTGATGCCATCATCGCTGGCGGAACGGAAGCGAGCATTAATCGCTTATCAATTGCCGGTTTTTCCAATGCCATGGCCCTCAGTCATGAAACCGACCCCCTCCAAGCCTCAATTCCCTTTGATCAGCGCCGTAATGGCTTTGTCATGGGCGAAGGGGCTGGTGCACTAATTCTTGAAGAATTAGAAAACGCCTTAAAACGGGGGGCTAAAATTTATGGGGAAATTGTTGCTTATAGTAATACCTGTGATGCCTATCATGTCACCGCCCCCCACCCTGAAGCCATTGGGGCGACAAGAGCCATTGAAGAAACATTAGACCAGGCTCTTGACACGGGAATTAATCTATCAGATTCAAAAATCTATCTGAATGCTCACGGGACCAGTACTCCCCTTAACGATAAAACGGAAACTCTTGCCATTAAAAAGGCCTTTCAGACAGACATCGACCGGGTCTTAGTCAGTTCCACAAAATCAATGACCGGCCATATGCTTGGCGCTGCCGGAGCCATTGAAGCAATTGCATCCTTATTAGCCTTACAAACTAGCATCATTCCGCCGACCATTGGTTATCGTGAAAAAGACCCCGATTGTGATCTCGATTATGTTCCCAATGTCAGCCGAAATCAAAAAATCGACCTTGCTCTATCCACTTCCCTTGGATTTGGTGGCCATAATGGATGCTTGGGATTCAAAAAATACAAAGGAGACTAAGATGGACCTTACAATTGAAACCATTGCCGCCCTCTCTCAAATCATGGCCAGCGATCAACTGACTTCTTTATCACTTGATCAAGGCCACATCAAAATTGAATTAAAACGTGAATACGGTAATTTAAACAGTCCTCCAGCGACTGCCAGCGACTCATCAAGAAATACTTTAGCTGCTGAAAACACAATCGCTAAACAAGACGAGCCCATTGATCCCACCATTGTCGACATTAATTCTCCCATGGTCGGCGTCTTCTATGAAAGTGGTAAACCCGGTGATCCGCCCTTTGTTTCAATCGGTGACTCTTTTTCAAAGGGGGATACCCTGTGCATTATTGAAGCGATGAAGTTAATGAACGAACTCAGCGCTGAAGATGATGGAGAAATTATTGAAATTAATGTTAAAAATGGTGATGTCGTTGAATTTGGCCAAGTCCTCTTTCGTATTCGCAAAGGAGCCTAGGATGAATCGAGATGAATTAAAAAAAATGTTGCCCCATCGCGAGCCCATGCTCTTAGTCGATGAAGCGGTCAAAAATGAAGACGGGTCGGCCACCGGGTCCTACCGGGTGACTGGCGATGAATGGTTTTTAAAAGGCCATTTTCCTGGAAATCCAGTCGTTCCTGGTGTTATTCTTTGTGAGATTATGGCCCAAACCGCCTGTGTTCTTTTTGCTAGTGATTCTGAAAAAACCCCTTATTTTACCGGCCTCAATAAGGTTAAATTTCGCGAGAAGGTCCTTCCTCATGACACGCTTACAATTACCTGCACGATAACCACCTCAAAGCCCCCTTTCCACTTTGCCAAAGGGGTCGGAAAAGTGAATGGAAAAACAGCCATCAGTGGCGAATTTTCTTTTGCCTTGTTAGATTAAGGAGGAGTTTTGATGTTTTCAAAAATATTAATTGCCAACCGTGGTGAAATTGCCTTGCGCATCATCAGAGCCTGTAAAGAAATGGGCATTAAAACAGTTGCTGTTTTCTCTCTTGCCGACAAAGACAGCCTCCACGTCAGTTTAGCCGATGAAAGCATCTGTATTGGTCCCGCTCCTGTAACCGATAGTTACTTAAATATCTCGGCTATTCTTTCTGCTGCTGTTCTCGCCGGGGCAGAAGCCATTCATCCTGGCTATGGCCTACTGTCTGAAAATCCTAAATTTGCTAAACTCTGCCGTGAATGTGATATCACCTTTATTGGCCCCTCAGCAGAGCTGATCGAAAAAATGGGTGACAAGGACCAAGCGCGAACGACAATGGAAGCCGCTGGTGTGCCGATCGTTCCAGGTAGTGATATCATCGATGACCCAATCGAAGCCAATCGCTTGGCCGATAAAATTGGTTATCCCCTCCTAGTTAAAGCCCGATCTGGCGGTGGCGGAAAAGGCATCCGCCTAGTCCATCGCTCAGAAGATTTTATCAAAGAATTTAATATGGCCCGCCAAGAAGGGCAAAATGTCTTTAATGATCCCTGTGTTTATCTGGAAAAATACTTAACTGAGGTTAAACACATTGAAGTCCAGCTTCTTTGTGACCAGCATGGCCATGTCGTCACCCTTGGTGAACGGGAATGTTCAGTCCAACGGAAAAATCAAAAATTACTTGAAGAAAGTCCGGCTCCCAATCTTTCTGAGAAAACACGTCAAAAAATGTTTGAGGTCTCAAGGCGGGCTGCTCACCATATCGGTTATGAAAATGCTGGAACCATTGAATATCTTCTTGATTCTGACAATCAATTCTATTTTATGGAAATGAATACTCGTCTCCAGGTAGAACATCCAATCACTGAAATGGTTACCGGAATTGACCTTGTCAAATGGCAAATTCGAATAGCTGCCGGCCTTCCTCTAAACTTTAGTCAGGGTGATGTTATTATTTCGGGTTGCGCCATCGAATGCCGAATTAATGCTGAGGATCCGTTAAATAATTTTTGTCCTAATGCCGGGACCATTGACTTTCTTCATGTCCCTGGTGGACCCTGGGTCCGTTTTGATACATCCTTATATCACGGCTACACTGTTCCCCCCCATTACGATTCTATGGTCGGTAAATTAATTGTCCATTCTAAAAGCAGAGAACTAACCATCAGGAAGATGAAAGCAGCCTTGTGTGAATTAGTCATTGAAGGGATCGAACATACCCGCGAAATGCAACTTGAGATTCTTAGTCAACCCCAGTTTATTTCCGGACACTACCATACTAATTTTTTAGAAAATATGGACTTTAGTCATCTTGAGAGGTGTTGTAAGTGATTAATAGAAATCGTTTTAAAAAACCAAAAATAGAATTAGAAGCCCAAAGCCGACGTTCACTCAAAAATGATCCGTCAATCCCCTATCAACTTTGTTTAAAATGTCCCCAATGCGATACGCTCAACTTTAATAATGATCTTAATGAAAGTGATCGCATCTGTCCTAAATGTGCCTTTCATTTTCCCATGAATGCTAGGCAACGGATTAACCGAATTTGTGATTCCTTCTCTGAATTGGACGGTGATCTCAGCTCAGAAAATGTTCTTGGTTTTCCCGGTTATTCCGACAAATTAGTTCAATCGGCCTTGACTAGTCACGAAAAAGAAGCTGTCATCACCGGAACGGCCGAGATTAACGCTAAAAAAATCGCCCTTTTTATTATGGAAGGTAATTTTATGATGGGGAGTATGGGACAAGTTGTCGGTGAAAAAATAACCCGCTTGTTTGAATATGCCATCAGCCAAAAATTACCAGTTATCGGCTATACCCTTTCAGGTGGTGCACGGATGCAAGAAGGGATGTTAGCCCTCATGCAAATGGCTAAAATTAGCGGTGCTGTTAAGCGCCATAGCGATGCCGGTTTATTGTACATTGCTTTTTTAACCAACCCGACTACCGGTGGTGTAACCGCCAGTTTTGCCATGGAAGCCGACATTATTCTGGCCGAGCCACAAGCCTTAATTGCCTTTGCTGGCCCACGGGTGATCGAGCAAACAATTCGCCAGAAATTGCCAAAGGGATTCCAACGGTCTGAATTTTTACAAGAAAAAGGCTTTATTGATGGGATTATTCCCCGAAAAGATCAGAAAAAAGCCCTCGATCATCTCTTGTCGCTCCACTTTGTATCGGAGGTTTTATAAATGGAAGCTTACAAACGCGTTTTATTAGCCCGAAAAAAGAATCGGCCAACCAGTATTGATTATATTGCCGAATTATTCACCGGCTTTGTTGAACTTCATGGCGATCGAAGTTTTGGCGATGATCCCGCCATGATTACCGGACTTGGCTTTTTAATGGATATGCCGGTTACTATCATTGCCCAAGAACGGGGCAAAAATACAAAATCAAAAATAAGCCGTAACTTTGGCTCTAGTCATCCCGAAGGTTATCGTAAAGCCCTTCGACAAATGAAGCTTGCTGAAAAATTTAACCGCCCGATCGTTTGTTTAATTGATACATCGGGGGCTTTTTGTGGGATTGGTGCTGAAGAACGCGGACAAGGAGAGGCGATTGCTGCTAATCTAATGGCCATGATGACCTTAAAGGTCCCAATCATCTCTGTTATCATTGGTGAAGGTGGCAGTGGTGGGGCTTTGGCTCTTGGCGTTGCCGATGAGGTCTGGATGCTTGAAAATTCAATTTATTCAGTGATTTCGCCAGAAGGGTGTGCCAGTATCTTATGGAAAGATGTTAGCCGAACCAAAGAAGCTGCTAATTGTCTCAAACTAACGGCCGATGATTTAAAAGAACTTCAAGTTATTGATGATATTATTACCGAAACTCATCGGGATTTTAAATATATTTTTCAAGAATTACAGGTTAATCTCTATCAAACTTTTCGCCGAAATCAACAACTTGATCCCCAGGAACTCGTCGAAAAACGTTATCATCGCTTTCGTAAATTTTAGAAATGACCAATAAAAAAAGAACTTTCCAGTTCTTTTTTATTGCTTTTTTATTGCTTATTTCTAATAAAAGGAATTAATCCCACTGATAATAAGTGCTGCAAATACACTTGAAAAAATAATACTCAGGACGATCATAATGCCCATAAAGATTAATTGTGCCCAAGCAAAATGTCGTTTATTTGGATTTGTATTGGAATCAGCACTCCAAACAATTAACATCACAATATTAACAACTGGGATCATCAATAAAAGTAAGGTCAGTAGCCAATCACCAAGCGTAAGAACTGCTATCCCAGCTTCAAGCTTGTCTTCATTCCCACTCGTCTCAATTTCGGGTATTTCTTTCATTTGAGAGGAATCAGACTGACTAACTTTTTTTTCTTGCTTCAATTCCTGGTCTGCTTCAGAGATAACAATCGCCTTAGGCAAGGATTTCTCATCTTGAATCACTTCTTCTTTAAGAACAGTGCCACAATTCCCGCAAACGCGATCATCAGCATTAATTCCTACATAACATTGAGGACAATATTTAGCCATATTACTCACTTCCTTATCATTTTTATAATGAATATACCCACTTAAATAATTCTAAAATGAATAATGACATCTTTATTTTATTTTTTCTATTTTTTTAATCCGTTGTTCGTCATGAGGTTTATCAGAGCGATCACGCTTAACCGCGACGATGGCATCTGCGACTTCCATTCCTTCGATCACTTTTCCAAAACCCGCATACTGCCCGTCTAAATGAGACGAATCAGCGACCATAATAAAAAATTGCGACCCCGCTGAGTCAGGCTGACCTGATCGGGCCATGGAAATAACACCTCGCTGATGTTTTAATTCGTTCTTAACCCCATTCGATGAAAACTCCCCTTCGATGGTATGGCCCGGTCCGCTTGTTCCGGTCCCTAGTGGACAGCCACCTTGAATCATAAAGCCGGGAATTACCCGATGAAAAATGAGTCCATCGTAGAAATTATCGGTAATTAAGTTCAAGAAATTTTCAACTGTTTTAGGGGCAATTTCCGGATACAGTTCAAGTATCATGCTCTGTCCATTTTCCATTTCAATTCTTACTTTTGTCTCAGTCATATTATCCTCCTAGAAATTTATCAGTATCTTAGTATACACTATAAAATGAATTTTTTAAAGTAAATCTTTTAATGTGAAAAAGAGGTGATAACACCTCCTCGTTTTTTTACCATTATATTAGCGATTTTTTATTTTATGAATGAAGAGAAAGGTCTATTCGATTTAGAGAGATCTCTTTTGGCAAGGAACTTTTAAAGTAATCTGTCAGAAGATTTTCAAGTTCAGGATCAAAATAATCCTCAATTTTATTGTCCTCATCATTATAAATATGAACATGAAAATCAGTCTTTGCATCGAAACGCATAACTTCTTGATTGTCTTTTAGTTTTAATATTAAACCTTTTTCGGAAAATGTCTCAAGGATATTATAAACCGTGCCAACCGACATAAAGTGGCCTTGATCTTCCAATTCTGCCATCAGCATTTCGGCACTGGGATGATTGTCCATTTCATTGAGGACACTTAAGATACTGATTCTTTGAGGAGTCGCTTTTAAACCAATCGCCCTGATCATATCAGTATACTTTTTTATCTTTTCATTTTTCATAACAAAGAATCACTCCTAACTCTTTAATAATCTAATTATACTCTTAGTTTTCACTTTTGTCAAGAAAACCTTGACTACGTGGCCCTTTAGACAAACAATGTCGTCCCGACATTCTCATTACTTGAAATATAAGTTCCAACCCCAGCATAGTCAATCCCCTCGATCAGTTCTTCTTTTTTAATTCCCATCAAATCCATGCTCATGGTACAGGCAATAAAACGCACACCAGCTTTTTGAGATTTTTTGATCATCGTATCTAAATCATCGACTTGCTTCTTTTTCATAATGCCTTTGATCATGAGTGGTCCCATGCCTAGCATATTCATATTTGAAAGTGGTAATCGCTCTGGTCCTTTAGGCATCATGGCGCCAAACATTTTTTCTATAAAAGTCTTGTTCCTAACCTTAACATCATTTTTCCGCAGAGCATTGAGTCCCCAGAAGGTGAAGAATAATGTTACATTCTTGCCTTGGGCCACAGCCCCTTGAGCGATGATTAAAGCCGCTAAAACCTTATCCATTTCACCACTAAAGACGACCAAGGTCGCATTTTTTTGATTTAAAGCAAGCGTCGTTTGCGCCTGGTCACCGGTCTTTTGAGCCTCTCCCTTTCTAATAATGCTAATGTATTCTAGTCCGTTTGTTTCCTGTGCCACCAGTGAATGGTTATTTGTTTCGCACCAGTTCTTAATATCACTGACAAATCCATAATCGGTCGCAATGACCTTCAAAAGCTGGCCCTTGTCAATATCTTGGATACCTTCATAAACAGCCATCAAGGGTCCCGGGCATTGAAGGCCTTGGGCATGAATAATCTTTTCAATTACACCATGTTGGTCGCCCCCCTTATCGATATTAACCTCTTGATCAAGACCGTGAATACGACATTGGCCCGGGGTGAAATTAGGCTCATCAATTATATAATGGGCATTTTTATAGCTTGTATAACCACCAGAAAGGTTATAGACATTTGTAAAACCATTTGCTTTTAAGATACGAGTGGCCAGATAAGCCCGGTGGCCGACTTGGCAAAAAACACAAATTGGCTGGTCTTTTTCAATCTTTATCTCATCGATTCGCCCTCTTAAGCTACTTAATTCGATATTGACCGATCCTTTAATCGTACCCGCTTGACTTTCAACTTCTGTGCGCACGTCGAGGGCGTAGAAGCCAGCCTTAATCTTACTATCGATTTGATCCCATTGGAGGGTCTTATAAGCCTTTTGATTAATATTTTGACCGATATAGCCTAAAATATTAACTGGATCTTTCGGGGACGAAAATGGCGGGGCATACGTTAATTCTAAATCGATTAGATCTTCGATGGTCGCGCCAAAATGCATAGCGGTAGCGATCACATCAATTCTTTTTTCAGTCCCTCCTTGACCTACCGCTTGAACCCCGAGGATTTTTAAGCTTTCAGGGTCATAAAAGGCTTTTAGAGTAATTGTTGCCGAACCAGGATAGTAAGCAGCATGATTAGACCGGTAGGCGTGAACAATCTGATGGGCTACTTTATTTTTATCCAGCAAGGCCTTATTATAACCCGTCGTCGCTATGACCCGGTTAAATATTTTTACAACGGCACTTGCCTGAGTGCCCTTATTTTTAATTGTCATTCCATTGATATAGTCGGCTAAAATGCGTCCATGGTGGATGGTTAGTCCGGCCGAATAGAAAGACAATGGTTTTTTCGTTAGAAAGTCAATCTGCTCAGCGGCATCCCCTATAGCAAAAACATCGGGATTGACTTCTCCGCTTTCTGCATCGAGGACCTCAAAATTTATGCTTGATTTAATATGACCTTTCAACCCTAATTTAAAGTTCCCTGATTTTGCCAATTCATTAGCCGGTTTATTTCCAATTTCCAGGATCACACAATCGGCTTTTAAAACCATCCCACTTTTAAGGACAATTTCATGGCCCTTTTCTCGAAAATGATCGACCGGATCAGCAAGGATTAGATTGACACAATTAGCATTAAGTTCTTGATGAACCATCTGGGCTAATTCAAAATCTAAAGCCTTTAGGACTTGATTTTCTTTTTCAACTAGGGTTACATTAAGACCTAATTGCTGTAAGTTTTCAACAATTTTCAAACCGGCATAGCCGCCTCCGATAACGATTGCATTTCGGGGACGAAGCTTAACCAGCATTTCTTTAATCCGATCGCCATCAACCATGTTTTTTAATGTATAAACATTGTCCGCTTCTGTTAGACCTTTAATGTTGGCTTTCTTGCCTCTACTACCAGGTGATAAAATCAGTTTGTCGTAACTCTCTTGATAGATCTCCCCCGTTTGGTAATCTTTAACCTCAATTAATTTAGCATTAGGATAAATCGCTTTGACTTCACTGAAGTTACGAACATCAAGATTGAAGCGGTTTTCTAAAGATTTTTTAGTATGGACTTGGAGTTTTTGCCGATCTGAAACGATATCCCCCATGTAGTAAGGCAAACCACAATGATCGAGTGATACATATTCGCCCTTCTCAAATAGGATGATTTCATCCTCTTCATTTAAACGTCTCAGGCGGGCTGCTAGGCTCGCTCCTCCTGCCATCCCCCCGACAATTACTATCTTCTTCATCTTTGCCCCTCTCAATAAAAAATACTTCTAAAGTTGACAATCCCACGCAACTGTCAACTTTAGAAGTATTATATCATAAAGGGCTTATTTAAAAGGGGTAAATAAGCTAAATTACCCAACCTTTCTTAGGTCTCTTTAAGCCGTCATCTGTAATTTTTTCTTATAATCAATGTATTCATCATAACTTGTTAACCGATCGATAATCCCCTCGTCACAAATTTCAATGATCCGATTAGCTACAGTTTGTACAAATTGATGGTCATGGCTGGCAAAGAGAACAATCCCCTTGTAATCAATTAAACCATTATTAACCGCTGTAATCGACTCTAAGTCTAAGTGGTTAGTCGGTTGATCCATAACAAGCACATTAGCGTCAAACATCATCATTCGCGATAGCATACAACGGACCTTTTCGCCCCCTGACAAAACCTGGACTTCTTTGTAGATATCATCACCTGAAAAAAGCATTCGCCCTAAGAATCCCCGAATATAAGTTTCCGTTACTTCTTCCGTATATTGTTGCAACCACTTGCAAATGTCCAAGCTACAATCATTAAAAAAGGCACTATGATCTTTAGGGAAATAAGACTGGCTAGTACTGACTCCCCATTTAAAAGTCCCTGCATCAGCTTCCATCTCGCCCATCAGAATCTTAAACAAGGTCGTCATAGCGGCTTCATTATCGCCTAAAAAGGCAATTTTATCGCCTTTATTAATCCGGAAACTGACATTATTTAAGATCGTCACCCCGTCGATTGCTTTTGATAAGCCTTCGACCGTGAGTATTTCTTTTCCCGGTTCCCGTTCCATCTTAAAACCAATCCAAGGGTACTTACGCGATGAGGATGGCATCTCGTCAACGGTCAGCTTGTCGATCAATTTCTTTCGTGAGGTTGCTTGCTTTGATTTTGATTTATTGGCTGAAAATCGGGCAATAAAGCCTTGTAACTCTTTAATTTTATCTTCACTCTTTTTGTTTTGGTCCTTAAGTAAGCGTTGCATCAATTGACTTGACTCATACCAAAAATCGTAATTGCCAACATAGACTTTGATTTTTCCAAAATCGACGTCAACAATGTGGGTACAAACATCATTAAGGAAATAGCGGTCATGGGAAACGACGATAACGGTTCCTTCATAATCAACTAAGAACTCTTCTAACCACTCGACTGCTTGGATATCTAAGTGGTTTGTCGGCTCATCAAGCAGTAAAATATCGGGTTTGCCAAATAAGGCTTGGGCTAAAAGGACCTTTACCTTTTGATTACCCGAAAGGTTTTCCATTTGCAGATCAATCACTTCTATCTCCAAGCCTAGACCTTGTAGCAAGCGCGAAGCATCGGACTCTGCTTCCCAGCCACCCATTTCAGCAAATTCACCCTCTAACTCACCGGCCTTGATACCATCCTCATCGGAAAAATCGTCTTTCAAATAGATCGCATCTTTTTCTTTCATCACCCGGTATAAATCATAATTGCCCATGATAATGGTATCGAGTACCGTGTGTTGGTCAAAGGCATAATGGTCTTGCTTTAAAACAGATAGGCGTAAATTTTCAGGATAATGAACATTCCCCTTGCTTGCTTCTAGTTCACCTGATAAGAGCCGTAAAAAGGTCGATTTTCCGGCGCCATTAGCCCCGATCACACCATAACAATTGCCAGGTGTAAATTTTATATTAACGTTCTTAAATAAGTCAACGCCACTAAAATTCAAACTTAAATCTGATACTGTAATCATCGTTTGCCTCCAATTTCTAAATTTCACAAAGAAAAGGCCCTTATCAGTCTTGCCGATACGAACCTTTAGCTTATTATAACCCTAATTTGAAAAAAACGCCAGAACTTTGTGCCTGTATTTAATTTGATTGGTCACTTTCTTAATTTTAACTATTTTCCTGTTAATCGTTGAGCTTTTTGGCTATAATTAAGGTGAGGTGATGGAAATGAAAATTGACTACAACAAACTTGTGCGGGATAAAATCCCCCAAATTATTAAAGACAGTGGCCGGACCTGTGATTTCAAAGTTTTGGATAATCTTGAAATGAAAGAAGCGTTAAAAGAAAAACTCATTGAAAAAGCCCAAGTTTTTTCTGATAAACCATCTGAAGATGAGTTATCAGATATTTATGAGCTTTTAGATACGATCGTTGAAAGCTACGATTTTGAACCCTTACACATCGATTATCTAAAACTCCGAAATAAGGAAAATAAAGGCTCTTATTCAAGTCGAACCTATCTTATTTCAGTGGATGATGGCCAATAGCTCAGATCCGCCCCAAGATCAATTGGTCTTGGGGCGTTGCTGATTTAATAAGTAAAGGCATGTTCAAAGTGATTAATAATCTGTTTATCTTGATCATCATAAATTTCAAGGACATCAAAACGAAAGCCATAGTTGTCACATTTTTTTTCCTTGATGTACCACAGGGCTGTTTGTAAGATCCGCTTTTGCTTAGCTCTCGTGACCGCTTCTCTGGGATAACCATAATCCAAGTTTTTTCTAAATTTTACCTCAACAAAAACGATCGTTTGATCTTTTTCCAAGATAAGATCAATCTCTCCGGTCGGCTTTTTATAATTTGCTTGACGAAGACGGTAACCTTTATTTTCAAGGTAACGACAAGCGATGGCTTCTCCTGCCTGTCCTTTTTTATAATTGTATTTTTTCACATCTCTTCTCTCAACCTATAAATTTATGGATAAAGCTCTTTCGATGAATCGGCGTCGGCCCATGCTCTTTAAGGGCCCTTAAGTGTTCAGCTGTCCCATAACCCATGTTGGTCTTAAATCCATATCGGGGATAAACCTCGTGGTAATCGGCCATCAATTTATCCCGAAAGACCTTGGCAACGATGCTGGCCGCAGCAATGCTATAAACTCTAGCATCACCTTGAATAATGCTGCGCTGGGGGATAGGTGTTGAAATGGTCATGGCGTCTAATAAGACCAAGTCCGGTTTTATCTTGAAATTTTCGAGCGACTCTTCCATTGCTTGCTTGGTCGCATTTAAAATATTAATGGCATCGATCACTTTTTCATCAACCATGCCAATGGCGTAATCACAGCATTCGGCAATAATGTCTCGATTCAATTTTTCACGTTTTTGCTTCGATAATTTCTTTGAGTCATCGATATGCAAAAGCAGGGAGTTTTTAGGCATAATAATCCCACAAGTGACAACCGGACCGGCAAGCGGGCCACGGCCAACTTCATCCATTCCGGCAATCAGGTCGTAACCCGAGGCATGGTAAGTCTTTTCGATTTCTTTGAGACCGAGCACGCGTTGTTGCTCAATTTTTAATTTTCTATTTTTCTTCTCTAGGCTTATAGCTAATTTTTTGACCGATTGCCGGGAGTCTCCTAATAATTCAAGAATAAAAGGTTCAGTGTCGTCTTTTTCTAATAAAAAATTATTGATCTCCTTGACTGTCATGTTTGAAAATCTCATCGGTTTTCCTTTCTCACTTGGCTTGTTCAATCGTGATGCGGCCAATTTTTCCGTTCTTAAAATCGTTGAGGATTTGGTTGGTTGTTCGGCTATAATCGTATTCCCCACCCTTAATTAAAAATCCCCGTTTCTTGGCAATTTCATCAAATACTTGGTGGAGTGCTTTGTCTTCAGTTTCAATTTGATAGGTTTTTTCCACGTATTTAGGATAATGTTTAAGTAAGTAGGCTAAGAGGTCCACTGCTAGGTTTTCTTTTTCGTATAAGGTGTCCTTAATGGAGCCTAACCAGGCTAGATGGATACCAACCATTGGATCGTCAAACTTCGGCCAAAGAATACCTGGCGTATCCAGAAGCATGATATTTTCAGGTGTATTCAGCCATTGTTGACCCTTTGTCACCCCCGGTTTGTTTCCAACCTGGGTCTTTCTTTTACCGATCAAACTATTAATTACTGTCGATTTGCCAACATTTGGGATGCCACAGACCAAGCATTTGATTTGAAACTTATTCTTAACATTCATGGCTTGAATTAAACGAATAAGACTATTTTTCATATTCCGATCGAAGGCATGGTACAATAAAATTTCATCGGCCATGTTTTGCTCTTTAAAGGCAGCCACCCATCTTTCACTGACCGCCGGATCCGCTAAATCTGCTTTATTAAGAAGCAAAAGGTGTTGTTTATGGGCCGTATATTGACGAATATCGGGGTTTTTACTGGACAGCGGCAAGCGGGCATCAACAACTTCAATCACCACGTTAATTAATTTTAGTTTCTCTTTAATCTCTCGATTGGCCTTGGTCATGTGACCTGGGTACCATTGGATTTGTTTTTCCATTACTCAACCCTCCCAATCGCATCGAAAGGCCATAATCTAAAAACAACCTTTCCGTCGATGTCATTTTCATCGACAAAACCAAGCGCTGAAAAACGACTATCGGAACTATTAGCGCGATTATCGCCCATAACAAAGTAAGTCCCCTCCGGCACGGTGGCTATTTTAAAATCATCATAGGCTTTCAAGTTGATGTAATTTTCTTCGAGACGGTCACCGTTAACATAGACAACCATGTCTCTAATCTCAATTGTATCCCCACTCATAGCAATAACCCGCTTAACGTACTCGATATTATCAGAGTAACTTAGAATAACAATGTCACCGTAAGCTGGCTCGCCAATGGTATAGCCGATTTTATTGACGATCAATCGGTCCCCCTCTTCTAAGGTTGGAAACATCGAACTTCCCTGAACCAAGACAAAGTCAAATAAAAACATCTTGATAATAAATGCTAAAATAATAGCGATCAAGGCCGATTGAACCCACTCTTTTATTTCTGTTTTATTACTTTTTTCCTCTTGCATAATGATTTCTCTTTCTCTGATTTATTTCAGAATAAAAAAGAGGCTTTTCAGCCTCTGAATTATACTCGTTTTTCTTTAACCTTAGCTGCCTTACCCACTCGTTTACGAAGATAATTTAGTTTAGCACGACGAACCTTACCGTGGCGGACAACTTCGACCTTCTCAACCTTAGGTGAGTGTAGTAAAAAAGTTCGTTCGACCCCAATGCCATAAGAGAGTTTTCGTACCATAAAGGTTTGACTGATCCCGCCATTTTGTTTTTTCATGACGACACCCTCAAAAATTTGAATTCGTTCTCTTTTTCCTTCAACAACTTTAACATGAACCTTGACAGTGTCCCCTACATTAAATTGAGGGACTTGCTCCTTCATGTTCTCCTGTTCAATTTTTTTAATGATATCCATTATGTTCTCCTTCATTCGATTTACGACGTTCTTATAGCGTGTACATTGGAACATCTCTTTGTTAATAGACCAACATATTATACAACTTAATCACTTATTATGCAAGTTTTTTTCATAGATCCGGTAAAGATCAGGTCGAGCGCTTTTGGTTTTTTCAATCGCCATCTCTAACCGCCATTTTTTTATCTGGGCATGATGGCCAGACAACAAAACATCGGGGACATGAGCCCCAGCAACGACTCTTGGTTTTGTATACTGCGGATATTCAAGGAGGCCTGATTCAAAGGATTCTTCCATTAAACTTTCATCATTTCCTAAAAATCCTGGTATATTACGGCCAATGGCATCTGCCATCGTTAATGCCGGCAATTCTCCCCCGGTCAGGACATAGTCCCCTAGAGTGAATTCCAAATCGACGTAATGATCAATAACCCGTTGATCGACCCCTTCATAATGACCACAAATAAAAATAAGAGCCGTCGTTTTTGCCAGCTTGCGACTCTCTTCTTGGATAAAAGGGCGGCCGCTTGGTGTTGGAAAAACAACCGGGATATCTTGATAATTGTCAATGCTCTCAAGGGCTCTAATAATCGGCGGGGCTGCCATGATCATCCCGGCCCCACCACCAAAGGGTGTGTCATCGACCTTATGATGCTTATTGCCTGAATAATCACGGATATTGATAATCTCAATGGCAATCAGATCTTTTTCAATCGCTTTAGCCATCATTCCTGAGGCAAAATAGGTCTCAAAGATCTCTGGGAACAAGGTGAGAAAATAATATTTCATAATTCTAAAATTTCCACCGGAATAGAAATATCCATCCGCGTCTTTTCCAGATCGACCTTTTTAATATAGAGTTTCCGTGCCGGTACACAATAGGTTTTTTTATCCGATTCAATGATATAGATATCAATCTCGCCGGTTTGTTGGACATCGACAATTTTCCCCAGTAAAAGAGACTCATTGTAAACCGAGATGCCTTTTAAATCTTCAATGAAGTACTCGTCTTCGCTTAATTCTACCGCTGCCTCTCGATCGATTCCAATCATCATTCCGGTAAGTTTTTGGGCTTCGTCACGATCATTAATCCCCTTTAACATCAGTAAGACGTGGTCCTTGTGGAGGCGACAATGATCAATCTGATAGATACTTTCTTTCCTTTGATTAAGGATCGTGATTTTATCCAAATCAAAGTAGCGGTTCATATCATCGGTCAAAGGCTTAATTTTTAATTCTCCTTTAACACCGTGAACGCCGGAGACCTTGCCAATTATCATCTTTTTATCCGTTTTCATTTTTTCTCCTGGTCGCAATCTAACCATTGCGTAAA
Source organism: uncultured Lachnospiraceae bacterium (assembly GCA_964632785.1). Classification (GTDB taxonomy): domain Bacteria; phylum Bacillota; class Clostridia; order Eubacteriales; family Eubacteriaceae; genus Acetobacterium. The sequence goes on from CAZWEU010000008.1 coordinate 40,723, forward strand.
TCAATTTCTTAATCTCTTTTTAGTGCAAACGTTCAATAAAAAAAGAGCTGTTTGCACAGCCCATGTCGCCTATTGAACAATCTCCAACATGACACGTTTATCTTCTTTTGTGGCAGCGGCTTTTATGACGGTTCGAATTGCTTTAGCAATGCGTCCCTGTTTCCCGATCACCTTTCCCATATCGTCTGATGCAACCTTCAATTCAAGGACGATTGATTGGTCACTCTCCACTTCCGTGACTGAAACGGCATCGGGATGATCAACAAGAGACCTCGCAATGATTTCGACAAGTTCTTTCATCATAACCCCCTCCTATTCGATGATATTCTCTTTTTTCAATAAGTATTTTACTGTATCCGTTGGTTTTGCCCCATTACCAATCCAGGCTTTTGCACGTTCTGCATCAATTTTAATCAATACGGGCTCTACTAATGGATTATAATATCCAATTTCTTCAATAAATTTACCATCGCGTGGTGCTCGTGAATCGGCAACAACAACACGGTAAAAAGGTGTTTTCTTTTTTCCCATTCGTTTTAATCTAATTTTAACGGCCATTTTTTATCCCCCTCTCTTCTAATCTTTATCGGATGACTATTTGTCACTGATAACTCTTTTACATAAACGGTAACTTCATTCGTCCTTTTTTTGAACTGGGATTTGCCATTTGTTTCATCATTTTTCGTGATTGTTCAAATCCTTTTAAGAGCCGATTGACGTCAGAAACCTTTGTGCCACTTCCCAGCGCAATTCTTTTACGCCTGCCGGCATTGATCATGCCTGGTTTTTTACGTTCCTCTTGGGTCATCGATAGAATGATTGCTTCCGTTTGTTTGGTATTTGCTGCCGATAGGTCCATCCCCTTTAAGGATTTCTTATTTGCACCGGGGATCATGTCAAGTAAGCTATCAAGCGACCCCATTTTTTCTATTTCTTTCATTTGATCAAGAAAATCATTTAGATCAAACTCCTGTTTTCTAATTTTTTCTTCGAGGATCTTTGCCTTATCCTCATCCATCATATTCTGTGCTTTATCGATGAAGGATAAAACATCACCCATGCCTAAGATTCTAGACGCCATTCGGTCAGGATAAAAAAGTTCAATATCCGCCATTTTTTCACCGGTTCCGATGTATTTTATTGGTTTTTGGGTTGAATAGGTAATTGATAAAGCGGCACCCCCACGGGTATCCCCATCAAGTTTAGTCAGGATTACACCGCTAATGTCTAATAAACGATTAAATTCATTAGCGACATTAACCGATTCCTGGCCGGTCATCCCATCGACAGTTAAAAGGATCTCGCTTGGCTCAACCGCTTCTTTTATCTGGACTAATTCACCCATCAAGCTGTCATCAATTTGTAAACGGCCAGCCGTGTCAATAATCACCAGATCATAGCCTTCTTCAGTCGCTTTTTTTAGACCCCGCTTGGCAATGCCTACTGGGTCTTTGATCTTTTCTTCCGAATAGACATCAATTGCCAGTTCCTCACCAAGCAATTCCAATTGCCGAATGGCGGCTGGTCGATAGACATCACAGGCCACTAAAAGCGGCTTAAATTTATTCTCTTTTTTCAAAAGATTAGCCAGCTTTGCGGCGGTTGTCGTTTTTCCAGCCCCTTGTAGGCCAACCATCATAAAGATATTTTGCTCGCCAAAATCAAGCCGCTCAAGTTCACCACCAAGGAGGATCGTCATCTCATCTTTAACAATTTTAATAAATTGTTGGCCCGGGGTCAGACTTTCCATGACTTCGGCGCCAATCGCCCGCTCACTAATGTTTTTGGTGAATTGCTTGACCACTTTAAAGTTGACATCGGCTTCCAGAAGGGCCATTTTAATTTCCCGGCTTACTTCTTTAATGTCTTTTTCATTAAGCTTTCCTTTTCGCTTAAGCTTTGTAAATATATTTTGGAATTTTTCATTTAATCCTTCAAATATCATGATTGCCTCTAATTTTCTTCATTTACGCCATCTAATTGCTCAACGATGGCCAAAGCCTTCTCCTGTTCACTATGGCCTTCAAGCTTTAAAGCCAAATTCTGCAGATCTTTTTGAGCCTTCTTAATTAGCTTTTGACTATTTAAAAACTTTACCATCAAACCCAATTTTTCTTCATAGGATTCCATCATCAAACGCGATCGTTTAACCACATCAAAAATCCCTTGGCGACTAACGCCTAAGACTTCAGCAATTTCAGCTAAACTATAATCATCATTGTAATAGTATTCAAGAATTTGTTTTTGTTTTTCTGTCAGTAATTCTCCATAAAAATCAAAAAGGTAGCGTTCTTTCATTTTCTTTTTCATCATCACCTGCATGCCGTAAAGGAACTTCACTTGACGACTTTATTATTATAAGGTGGTTTGTAAAAATTGTCAAGTATTATTCAAAGAGCATATCAATAAATTTATCGGCTTCAAAAACAATCAAATCCTCTGATTTTTCACCAATCCCGATGTATTCAATGGGGATGTCTAATTCATCAATTATGGCAATGGCAATACCACCCTTAGCTGTTCCATCAAGCTTGGTCAAAACAATGCCACTAACATCGACGCTCTCTTTAAAGACTTTGGCCTGATTAAGGGCATTTTGCCCGGTCGTCGCATCCAGGACCAGTAAGTTATGACTTGAAAAACCCGCTCCCTCACGAGCGATGACCCGGTTTATCTTCTCCAATTCTTTCATTAAATTTACTTTGTTATGAAGCCTTCCGGCCGTGTCGCAAATCAGAAGATCAGCCTGACGGGCTTTTGCCGCCCCAATCGCATCAAAAACAACCGAACTTGGATCGGCCCCTGTCACACTTTTAATGATATCAACACCGACCCGATTGGCCCATTCTTCCAATTGCTCCACCGCTGCCGCTCTAAAGGTGTCAGCCGCGGCAATGACCACTTTTTTCCCTTCTTTTTTATAACGACTGGCTAATTTAGCAATTGTCGTCGTTTTTCCAACCCCATTGACCCCAACCACCAACATAATACTGGGACTTGTTAATTCTTGACCCGCGATTGATACCTTGGTCATTAAAACCTCTTTTAATAATACCATGACCTCTTCTTTGGTCTTAGAACGATTTTCTTTAATCTTTGCTCTTAAAGTTTCCGTGATCGAGGTGGCCGTGGCAATCCCTAAGTCGGCGAGGATAAGCATTTCTTCGAGTTCATCAAAGAAATCATCGTCAAAATTACCTAACAACATCACATTTTCAATTTTTTCCTTAAAATCATCCTTTGTTTTTACCAGTCGATTTCGCATTCGTTCATATAAGCTTAATTCCATTTTTCTTCCTCCTAATCAGGTGTAATCCAACAGTCGCACCGATACTAATTGTGAAATACCATCGTTTGACATTGACACACCGTATAAATGGTCACAGACTTCCAAGGTCCGCCGCCGATGGGTAATCGTTATAAATTGATTATCTTCAGACATTTTCTTTAAATAATTAATATACCTGAAAATATTTTGTTCATCAAGAGCCGCATCAACCTCATCGATGACGCAAAAAGGAGACGGATTGATTTCTAAAAAAGAAAACAAAAGCGCGATCGCAACCATTGATTTTTCACCACCAGAAAGAAGTGATAGCTGGCGGAGTTTCTTCCCCGGCGGTTGAGCAACTAATTCAATCCCTCCTTCAAGAACACTTTGCGGGTTAGTAAATTCTAAATAAGCCTGGCCCCCTTCAAAAAGAATCGCAAAAATACGGGATAAACTCTCCTGTAGCTTGATAAAATTCTCTTTGAACTGATTTGAAATGGCTTCATAAAGCTCATCAATAATTTTTTCTAGTTCTCTTTTTCCAAGCTTTAGATCTTTTACTTGTCCATCCAAATAATCATGCCTCAGTAAAAGTGCCTGGTAGGATTCGATTGCATCGCTATTGATGCTTCCTAATTGACTTATTTTATTTTTTAATTCATCTTGTCGTTGGGGTGAATAGTCACCCTCCTTGAATCGCTCCTTCTGTGAAAATTCATAATAGGCGTCCTCGGCCATCAAGTAGTTCATCCCGTATTCTTCGAATAGTTTCTTTTCCAAATGGTCCTTACTTATTCCTCTGCTTTTTATCTCACCGATGATCCTATTTTTCAGGTCATTATTAATGATCAGCTGATGATTTGCCTCTTTAATCTTTTCTTGCAAAGTCGCTAATTCCTCATAGTTATTATTATAGACTTGCTGATCCTTTTTCATTTTTTGTTTTAGTTCATCGCCATTCTCTCTTAACTGACTGCTTGCTTGATTAAATTCTTCTTGGCCCTTATCGAGTGTTTGATTATGATTTTGATAAACCTTAAATTTTTCATCAATTTCGAATAAACGCTTCTTTTTTTCCTGATCATGCGCTGCTAAAAAGTCATATTGGTTTTGACCGGACTCAAGCCCTGCCTCAATTTTCGTTTTACTCATTTCAAGCCCTTGGATGTTAAGCCGTTTTTCTTCTATTATCTCTCTTAAGGCTTCTAGACGGTCTTGTTTGTCCGATTTGCCCTTGGCTTCTTTTTTTCCTTCATCGCTCCCTTGAATTCGCGCTTGTTCATCAATCAAGCCCTTTTGTCGAGCCAGTAATTTTTTTTCTTCATCTACAAGGCGAGCAATTTGATTCTCTATCCTACTTATTTGAAGAATTAAATTTTTAATCGCCGCTTCTTTTTCCCATTGCAGGCGGTCAGCTTCTTTGATCTCCTCCTCAAGATTGATGACCTTTTCTTCTTTCTTCTTTATTAATTTTTCAAGCTGTTTTGCCTGATTCATAATCTGATCTTGTTTTTTGCTTTTTTCGTCAATTTTTTCTAAGAGTCGATTAATGTCAATTTTTTTTGATAAGGGCGTTTCTTTAGCTGTCTTGTTCTGTCCACCCAGTATCGCCCCACCCGGATAAAAAATCTCTCCATCTAGGCTAACAATGGTAAAGCCACCCTTTAACTGCCCTTGAACCTCTTTTCCACTATCAAAAGTATCGGTAACAATCGTCCGGCCTAAGAGGTTTTGAGCACACTTTAAAAATTTAGCTTTCGTTTCTACCAAATCGGCAGCGACCCCTTCCACTCCTGCAATTTCCTTTAATTTTCGTCGTGTTACTTGATCAATCGGATTGGTCCTTAAATTATCTAGGGGTAAAAAAGTTGCCCTTCCTAACCGTTCTTTTTTTAAAAGATTAATACATTGCCTGGCAATTTCAACCCTTGACACCACAATATTCTGGCTTTTCCCTCCCAGGGCCACATCGATTGCCCGCAAATAGCGTTTATTTGTAGTCAATAATTCGCCAACTGGTCCAAATACTTCCTCATGAGCAGGACCTAATTCTTTCTTTGATGTCATTATTTTTCGAATGGCAGGGAAATAGTCCTGATAACTGGCTTGGATATTTTCTAAATAATCAAGCTTTGATTGACTCACTTTAATGATATTTTTTTCTTCTTGAAGCCTTTCCATCACTCTTTGCTGTTCTCTGGTCATTTCTAGCAGCTGGCCACGCTGCTTTATTTGCTGACCTTCTAAGTCATTCTTGTTTTTTAAACAACTCTTTAACTCAGCCTTTATGCTTGTGTAATTTTTTTGACCCTCTGCTTCTTGAGTCCGGCTTTCTTTAAGCTCTTCTTGTAGTTGCTTTAATCTCGTCGAGATGCTCTGAATCTCACTTCGCAGTGTTATTTGCCTTTCCATCAGGTCTTCTCTTCTTTTTTGCTCATCGAGGATTTTTTCCTGGTCATCTTTTAGATGACTTCTTATTATCGATTCTTCCACAAGCAGTTTTTCAAGGGCTAGTTTTTTATCATCTAGCTTATCTTGAAGAAAATCAAGCTCTTCTTGTCCTTTCTCTATCTGGCTAAGTTGGTCGTTTATTTTAAGCTGGTTTTCTAATCGTTCTCGTTCAATTTCTTCTGTTTCTTTTTTTAAACGGTCTTGGCTAATACGATTGGCTTCACGTTGACTTTTCCCTTGAAAATCTTCTTTTTGCAGGTACTCCAACTTATCTTCAAGTGCTCCTAGATCATTGCGGGTTTTTTCGATTGTGGTTAGGAGTATGCGGTTTTCGATCGTTCGTTCCTGATATTTTTTATCGATCTCACTTATGACCCTACCATTGGCCTGACAAACTTTTTCTTGAGCGCTGAAGTCCTTTTTTAAGGCTAATAATTTTTCAATTGATTCATTAATTTGCTCGTGAAATAAGACAATATCGACTCCTTTAAGTTCCTCATAAAGCATTAAGTACTTACTCGCTTTATCGGCTTGTTTTTTAAGGGGGCCCATTTGTTTCTTGATTTCGGCCAAAATATCGTCAAGCCGGTCCATATGATCCTTGGTGACTTCTAATTTTTTTTCGGCATCATTCTTTTTGTTTTTATAAGAAACAATCCCGACCGCTTCTTCAAAGATTACTCTTAGTTCATTGGGGCTGCTCCCCACAATTTTTTCAATCCCCCCCTGACTAATTAGAGAATAACCGTTTTTCCCTAAGCCGGTATCCATAAAGATGTCATGAATATCACGTAGTTTACAAGATTTTTTATTAATCGTGTACTCACTCTCACCACTGCGATAGAGCTTTCTGCCAATCTTAATATAGTCTGTGTAATTTAAAAGCTCCCCATCGCGATTATCTAAGACTAAAACCACCTCTGCATAAGCAGATGGTGGTTTTCTCTCAGTGCCGGAAAAGATAACATCTTCCATTTTTTTTCCTCTTAGGGATTTAATACTCTGTTCACCCAGTACCCATTTAATGGCATCAGTAATATTGCTTTTTCCACTACCATTAGGTCCAACAATCGCCGAAATTCCTTTAGAGAAGTCTAAGCTAATCGGATCTTTAAAGGATTTAAATCCGGTCATTTTTAATGTCTTAAGATGCAAGTCTTCACCTCTTTATTAGGATTGATTCTGAATCTCATTAAAATAATTTCGGGCGGCATCCTGCTCGCCTTCTTTTTTGCTTTTTCCGACGCCATTACTCACACAGCGATGGTTAAGGATTAAATCGATATAGAATGTTTTATTATGTTCCGGCCCTTCAGACTTTGACAAATGATACTCAATAATGTTATCATTGTTCTTTTGAATAAATTCTTGCAGCTCCGTTTTGTAGTCTTTAACTAAAGACCCTTTTAGGGCTAATTCAATATTTGTTTTAAGAATCTTAAGAACGACCATCCTAGTATTGTCAAAATCACTATCTAAGAAGATAGCCCCGATGAGTGCCTCAAAGGCATTGGCTAAATTTGATTTCCGATGTCTGCCACCGGTTACGATTTCACCTTTTCCAAGTCGCATATACTCGCCTAAACCAAGTTGAGTAGCGGCTTTTGAAAGTGACTCAGCACATACAATATTGGAACGGATTTTCGTCATCTTACCCTCTGATAATTTGCGCGATAAATATAAATATTCGCTGATAATCAGTTCCAATACGGCATCCCCCAAGAATTCTAAACGTTCATTGTTCCTCGTGTTTCCCGAATGAGAACTATGTGTCAAGGCATTTTTTAATAGGTCTCCATTCTTAAACTGATAACCGATCCGCTCTTCAATAATCATTGATACTCCTTTTCAATTAACAAGAGTCATCAAAGAAAAATAGCACTTATCATTTTAGACCCTTAAATCTAAAGCGTTTTTCGTCACTTGATGACTCTTTAATTTATTCAATTACATCCATGATATCTTCGATGGTTAAAATCTCTTCTAATCGCTCTTCGTCAATCTTAATGCCAAACTCATCTTCAAAGGCCATGATCAATTCAACGAGGTCAAGAGAATCGGCCTCCAAATCGTCAATGAGGAACGTATCATAAGTCAGATCATCAATATTGACATCCATCTGTTCTGAAATAATCGTTTTTACTTTTAATAGTTTCTCTTCCATGATTTACACCTCCACTTGTTTTACATCTGCTGTGATTTTAGCTAACACATCATTTTCAACAAATTTAATACTCTGCCTAATCGCATTCTTAATGGCATAGGCATTGCTGCTCCCATGGGCCTTAATAATCCCACCCTTTACCCCTAAAAATGGCGCCCCACCATATTCACTATAATCAAATTGTTTCTTAAATTCTTTTAAATTTTTCTTAATCAGCATTCCCCCAATTTTCCCTGATGCTGTGCTCATGATCGACTCTCTAATCCCATTCATTAGGTAGCCAGCAACACCCTCTGTTAACTTCAAAACGATATTTCCGGTAAAACCATCACAAACTAAAATATCCACCTCTGTTTCAAGGATATCACGGGCTTCGACATTTCCAACAAAATTAAAGTCAGATTCTTCGAGTAAGGCATAGGCTGATTTTACCAGGGCGTTTCCTTTTTGCGATTCACTGCCAATATTAATCAAACCGACACTTGGGTTTTTCTTACCAAGGACATTTTCAAAATAAACGGTTCCCAATTGAGCAAATTGTAAAAGATAAAGGGCTTTACAATCGACATTAGCACCAGTATCAATTAATAGGGATACCCCTTCTTTTTTAGGAAAGGTTGACGCCAGGGCCGGGCGTTTAATCCCTTTAATTCGTCCAAGCTTCAATAAGCCGCCCGCTAGCAATGCCCCCGTACTTCCTGCTGAAATTAAAACGGAATTATTACGTCTCTTCATTTCATCTAGGGCAATAACCAGTGAGGAGTCACTTTTCCGGCGAATTGCCAAGGCTGGATCTTCAGTATTTTCAATCACCGTTTCGGCGTGGATAATTTTTACTTTTTCCTTGGGAAAGGTGTATTTTAATAGCTCCGCTTCAAGAAGTGGTTTTTTTCCGACTAAAATTAAGCTCACACCATAGTCATTTATCGCCTCAACAGCCCCCTTGACTAATTCATGAGGACCATGGTCCCCACCCATCGCATCTAAAAATATATTCAAAATTCACCTATCCTTTAGTTCATCATCTCATTTTTTGATTCAAAAATAATTCTACATAGAGAAAAAACAGAGACTAGGCTCTGTTTATTCGTCAAAACTAATGACGCTCACGTCTTTATATGTCCCACACGATTTACAGACTCGATGTGGTAATTTAATTTCTCCACATTTCGGACACGTACTCATTCCGGGAATATTCAATTTATAATGCGTTCTTCGTTTGTCACGACGAGACTTGGAAGTTTTTCTCTTTGGTACAGCCATTATTAACACCTCCTACTTATAGAATTCCATCACTTACAACAAATCTTTTAACACTTCAAAGCGAGGGTCAATTTCACCTTCATGCTCGCAGCTACATTGCTCATGATTTAAATCAGTACCACATTTTGGACACAAACCCCTGCAATCATTTTGACATAAAATGCGAAATGGTTCATAGATATAGATGAGATCATCAACAAGTGGTAAAAGATCCAACTCTGCTTCGTCATCAATCGAAACCGTGTCAGCATAGTCATAATGAATTAAAACCGGACTTGCTTCCAAACAACGTGCACACGGAAAAATCATCGTCGCTTTAACTGCAAATTGAATAAAAAATTCATATTTTGAAAGCTTGACAATGCTACCTTCAACTAGACCACCATCTTCATCAAGTTTCCCCTCAAGATCATGCAAATCGTCATTTCGAATGGTGAATTTAAAAGGGGTTGATTCTTCCTGTATTAGCTTATTGATTTCAATTTTCATACACTCACTCCAAACGGGCAACCTTTATTATATCGACAGATGTTCACTTTGTCAAGCACAATACTTTACATCATTTTACCAGTTTTACAGTATCTCTAGCAATCATCAGTTCCTCATTGGTTGGGATTACCATCACTTTTGTCTGCGAATCATCATTTGAAATAATCATCGCTTTTCCCCGTTGACGATTCGCTTCTTCATTTAGTTTAATACCAATAAAGGTCAAGCCATCGCAAATGATCTGTCGTGAGCTCGAGGAGTTCTCTCCTAAGCCAGCAGTAAAAATAATACCATCAACGCCATCCATGGCTGCCACATAAGCCCCTATTGTTATCTTAACCCGATAATGAAAAATATCAAGGGCTAATTGGGCCCGCTGATTACCTTCATCAGCTGCTTTTTCAACATCTCGAAAATCTGAACTTACCCCCGAGACACCGAGAACACCAGATTTTTTATTCATAATATCATCAACATCTTTAACAGAATAGCCCTTATTTACTAAAAACGGAATAATTGCCGGATCAATATCACCACACCGTGTGCCCATTTCCAGTCCTGCTAGTGGGGTTAAACCCATGGAAGTTTCAATCGATTGGCCGTTTTTAATGGCACAAACAGAGGCCCCATTACCTAGGTGGCAGGAGATTAACTTTAAGTCCTCGATTTTTTCACCCATTAAATCCGCTGCTGCTTGGCTAACAAATTTATGGGAGGTACCATGGAAACCATATTTGCGAATCTTATATTTCTCATAGAGTTCATAGGGAAGCGGGTACATATAGGCTTCGGCCGGTAAGGTCTGGTGAAAAGCGGTATCGAAAACGCCTACCATGGCTACTTCTGGCAAGAGTTCACGACAAGCGCGAATACCAATTAAGTTTGCCGGATTATGAAGAGGCGCGAGTTCAGAGCATTCTTCCATTTTTTCAATGACGGCATCATTAATAATCACGGAACCGGAAAATGCTTCGCCGCCGTGAACAGTCCGGTGGCCAATCGCTGAAATCTCTTCAAGGTTTTTAATTACACCACAATAACGGTCAACTAATGCTGCCATTAAAATATTCAAGGCTTCTTTATGAGTTTCCATTTTTTCTTCAAAAATCGCCTTTTCCTTGCCTTTTGGCTCATGGGTTAAAATCGATCCTTTAAGTCCTATTCGTTCGGCAAGGCCTTTTGCTAGCACTTCTTCAGTCGTCATATCAAGCAATTGATATTTCAGAGAAGAACTACCGCAATTAATAACAAGTACTTTCATATATATCTCCTTTAGTTTTTATTGATAAGTTACTCTACATTCTATATAATAACAGGTAAC
>CAZWEU010000009.1:0-47422 GCA_964632785.1 uncultured Lachnospiraceae bacterium
TATTCTTAAAAATTAATTGTATAAACCTATTTTAAAACAAAAGAAAACTTCTGTCAAAACTTTATACTTAAATTCAACTATTATTTATAAAAATAACACTTTTAAGATATCGGTTTGATTGAATCGTGAAACACCCCTCAAGCCTCTCACTTAAGGGGTGTTCCTGGTTAAGTTTAGAAGGTTGGTTCAATCAAACCGTAATTTCCATCTTTTCTGAGATAAACCACATTGACGTCATCCGTTTCGCCATTTAGGAAAACGAAAAAATCATGGCCAATCAATTCCATCTGCAGGGTTGCTTCATCAACTGTCATCGGTTTAACCGGAAATTTCTTAGTCCGGACAACCTTGGCTTGGAATGTTTCTTCGCCTGGATCCTCTAAATTATCTAGATTAAAGCGGATTGAACCTTCCTGGTTTCTCTTTTGCAGCTTGGTTTTATGTTTCCTGAGTTGACGCTCCAATTTATCAACGACTTGCTCAATCGCCGTGACCATATCTTCGGATTGCTCTTCAGCACGTAAAATAGTCTTACCCACGGGGATTGTAATTTCAAGCATCTGGAAATTTTTTTCCTTGCTGAAAGTCGCATAAACTTCCGTCTCCTGACTGAAAAGGCGATCGAATTTTTCAAACTTTTTCTTTAATGTTTCCTTCAAACCTTCTGATACATGCATGTTCTTACCGTAAATTGTGAATTTCATAATGACGACTCCTTTCAAAAGGTAATTCTAACACGTTTACAGCCACCAACTCATCCTTCGGCAGCTTATCCTTATTATACCCAAACAATAGGCCTTTAGTCAAAACCTTTCGTGTCAATAAATTGTCACGAACTTTAAAAGAGGCTTTTTTCTTGTCTCAGTTGACCTGGTCTTTTCCCCCACACCCGCCAACGGGAAGTTTAGCTCGGTTTTCGCCTCACGATTCCTTCTCTCGGGATCCCCGGTTGGACTTACTTCTAAGACGCACCATGATCAGCAAGTCTTTATTGACTTGCCTTACGTGGATCGTTTCGCCTGCATCTGGCATCGATTTTCAACCACAAACCTGAGACAACCTTAATTATAATTTGCTTTGACAATTCTTGTCAAGCACTTTCAAATTAAAGAGCATTTTATCTTGGCTATGGTATAATACTTATAAAGGAAAAATACCTGCGGAGGTTCTTATGCTTTTTACCGGTCCATCAATTATCTCATTTCTTTTCTTTATTATTAATATCACTTTGACGTTCACGATTGTTTTTTTAGAGCGAAAAAATCCCCAAAGCACCTATGCTTGGCTTTTGTTTTTATGGATAATTCCGGTCCTCGGTTTTTTATTTTATTTGTTTTTTTCGCAAAATCTGACCAAACACAAGATTTTTAAATACAACACCCCGGAAATGCTAAACTACAACGAGATCTTAAAAAAACAACGACGGTCCTTTGGCAAGCTGGCAACGGTTGATCCTGATAGCCCCCTTGAACTCTATCGCGAAACGATTCAATTCCATCTTAACGTCAGTGACTCCCTGTACACCAATAATAATACGGTCGAGATCTTCACCGATGGTGAACGTAAATTCGATGCACTTTTTGATGCCATGGAATCAGCCAAGGAACATATCCATGTCGAATATTATATCATCAAGAATGATTCCCTCGCCATTAAGATGATGGATATTCTGACCCGCAAGGCCCTAGAAGGAGTTGAGGTCCGCCTGCTCTTCGACGCCATGGGCGGGCGCTACATCTCCAAACAAATTCTCAGTGGTTTTGTCTCGGCAGGTGGTAAGGTGGGGATCTTTTTCCCCTCTCGCTTTAAGTGGCTCAATATTCGCATCAATTACCGAAACCATCGAAAAATTGTTATCATCGATGGGAACATTGGCTTTTTAGGAGGCTTTAATGTTGGCAATGAGTACTTGGGAAAAGATGAAAAAATGGGTTATTGGCGTGACACCCACCTTAAAATTGTTGGCTCGGCCACCAATGAGCTGCAATTGCGTTTCCTGATGGACTGGCGGGCCAGTTCCAATGAGGAACTCTTAATTGATGAAGCCAATCTCAGCGCCTACCTGCCCCCCCTACTGCCTAAAAATGGGGCGGGCATCCAGATTGTCTCGAGTGGTCCGGATAAAATTAATCAACAGATTAAGCAAGGTTTTTTACGCTTAATCAATAATGCGGAAAATTATGTCCTCATTCAGTCGCCTTATTTTGTCCCCGATGAAAGTATTATGGAGGCCCTGCGAATCGCTTTGCTTTCCAACATTGATGTGCGGATCATGATTCCCAATAAGCCTGATCATATCTTTATTTACTGGGCGACACTGGCCTATGTTGGTGAACTCATTGAATACGGGGCCCGCGTTTATATCTACGACAAGGGTTTTCTTCACGCCAAAACAATCGTTGTCGATGATACGGTTTCGTCAGTCGGCTCTTGCAATTTTGATATTCGCAGCTTTGCCCTGAATTTTGAAACCAATGCCTTTATCTACGATAAGACAGTCGCTATTAAACTTCGGAAAATATTTGTCGCCGATATGGAAAATTGTAGCCATTACAATTATGACCGCTACTTATCGCGCAGTCGCACCATTAAGATCAAAGAAGCCATCTCGCGATTGTTTTCTCCCCTACTTTAAAAAGACCATCGATTGTGACAATCGATGGTCTTTTTAAAGTATTTTAATCGAGTTGATGAATAAATAAGCCACTTCGCAGTTTTGGCTCAAACCAAGTCGACTTTGGTGGCATTAAAAGATTGGCATCGGCAATTTCCAGTAGTTCGTCAATGGCCGTTGGATACATTGAAAAAGCCAGCTTCATATCCCCTTTAACCCGGCGCTCTAACTCTGCTAGGCCTCTGATCCCGCCAACAAAATCAATCCGCTGGTCGGTGCGAATATCCCCAATCCCTAAAATTGGCACTAAGACATGGTCTTGAAGAATAGAGACATCCAGTGACTTGACTAAATCGCTTTCGTCATAGACCCCCTCTTTGACCCTTAGGCGGTACCATTGGTCCGCTAAATATAAACCGAATTCACCTTTTTGCCTGGGTTTGACCGGCTCTTCTTCGGCCTTAAGGTCAAATTTTCTTGCCAGTGCCTCTAAAAAAGCCTGCTCGCTTAAGCCATTAAGGTCGGTCACGACCCGGTTGTAGTCCATCACGTATAATTGTTCATCGGGAAACAAGACGGCTAAAAAGAAATTGAATTCCTCTTGGCCCGTATAGTCGGGATACTCTTCTCGTCGCATCAAGCCCACTTTAACAGCTGATGCTGACCGATGATGACCATCTGCTATATAAAGACTGTCAACCTCTTTAAAGGCCGCTGTCAGCTGATTAATGATGGCCTCCTCGTCAATCACCCAGGCTCGATGGGTCACCTCGTCGTCGGAGGTAAAATCATAGACCGGCGGCTGGTTTTTTTGCCAGGTGTCAATCACCTGATCAATCGCCGCTTGTGCCCGATAGGTTAAAAAGATCGGTCCGGTATTGGCATTGCAGGCATTGACATGATTAATCCGATCAGCCTCTTTATCGGCCCGGGTTAACTCATGTTTTTTAATGGTATTGTCCAAGTATTCATCAATAGCTGTACAAACAACTAAGCCGGTTTGACTACGACCCTTCATGGTCAATTCATAAATATAAAACTGGTTTTTTGCGTCTTGCCTGAGGGCCTTACGGTGAAATAGTTTGTCCAGATTTTTTTTAGCCGTTTCATAGACAAAGGGATCATCACTCTTGATCCGATCATCGAGGGTCGTCTCGGGCCGATCAACCCGCAAAAATGAATCGTACTTGCCCCGAACAACCGCTGCCGCCTCTGCTCGATCATAAACATCATAGGGTAGGGCAGCCACGTCAGCCGCTTTTTCCGGATAAGGCCTAATCGCTTTGAATGGTTTTATCGTCGCCATTTTTATTCCTCTCTCTCGTTCTTATTTGATTGAAAAAGAAGTGGCCTTTTAAGGCACCACTTCTTAAACTTTTTCTTTATTTAATTACCCGAACTCGGGTCACCCCTTTAATGTTCTTAAGGGCACTCTTGACGTTTTCGCCAATAGCACTGTCAACGTCAATCATCGTATAAGCCCAACCATTTTTATGACGGTTGGTCATGATTGAGATATTGACATTGAAATCAGCCAAAACCTTGGTGATCTGGCCAATCATATTAGGAACATTGCTATGGTTAATGGTCAAACGGTTGGCCGTTTCACAGATTCCCATATCGCAATCAGGATAATTGACGGAATTAATAATATTACCATTTTCTAAATATTCCTTTAAGGAATTAACAGCCATTTCAGCACAATTTGTTTCACTCTCCGGCGTTGATGCACCAAGGTGGGGAATATTGATAACATTCTTCATTTTGAGAAGACGCTCATCTGGGAAATCAACGACATAACGAGAAATTTTTCCCTCTTCAAGGGCATTTTCAAGGGCATCATGATTGACCAGTCCGCCTCTGGCAAAGTTTAATAGGCGCAAATCTTTTTTCGTTTCTTTAAGGAGGTCGGCGTCAACGAAATCCTCGGTCTGTTCCATTAAGGGAAGGTGAAGGGAGACATAATCACAATTTTTAAAGATATCTTCCTTGCTATTAGTCCGTCTCACCTTGCGGCTTAAGCCCCAAGCGTTATCAATTGATATAAAAGGGTCATAACCATAAACCTTCATGCCAAAATCAACAGCCATATTGGCCACTAAAACACCAATTGCCCCGAGGCCAATGATTCCCATTTTTTTACCATAAAGCTCCGGCCCAACAAAATTGCTCTTGCCTTTTTCAACTAGGGCAGGGACCTGGTCACCCTTACCTTCTAAATCTTTTGTCCATTCAATCCCTTCAATTATCCCGCGCGATGAAATAAGCATTCCGGCGATGACCAGTTCTTTGACGGCGTTGGCATTAGCACCCGGTGAATTACAAACGACGATCCCTTGTTTGGTGCACCGGTCCATGGGGATATTATTAACGCCGGCACCGGCGCGTCCAATAAACTTAACCGTCTCGGGAATCTCCATATCATGCATCTTATAACTTCTTAACAAAATCGCATCAGGATTTTCAGGCTGATCCAGGACCTCATACCGCTCACCTAATTTCTTTAGGCTGGTCGCACAGATGTTATTTAAGGTTTGTATTTTATATTTCACTATTTATTTCCTTCCACTTTACGCATTTTGTGTTTCAAATTTTTTCATAAAATCAACTAAGGTCTCGACACCAGCTCTTGGCATGGCATTATAAATACTTGCTCGCATCCCACCAACGCTGCGGTGGCCTTTTAAGTTCTCTAAGCCCGCTTGTTTGCTTTCTTTGACAAAAAGGGCATCGAGCTCATCTGATCCGGTTACAAAAGGAACATTCATCAAGGAACGATCCTTAGGGACAACGGTGCCCTTAAACAATTTGCTATTATCGATATAATCATATAAAAGATCGGCTTTTTCTTTATTGGTTTTTTCCATGGCCTCAATCCCACCAAGACTTTTTAGTCGTTCATAGACCAGTTTACAGATATAAATACTATAGCAAGGGGGGGTATTATAGCAAGAATTACTATGGGCATGCACTTTATAATCGAGCATGGTCGGGGTAAATTCTTTGGCTTTGCCAATCAGGTCCTTGCGAACTATAACGATTGTCACACCGGCTGGTCCCATATTTTTTTGGGCGCCTGCATAGATGAGGCCAAACTTTGAGACATCATAAACTTCTGATAAGATATTCGATGACATATCGCCGACAAGCGGAACATTCCCTGTTTCCGGCAATTCATCCGGCTTGAAGCGGGTCCCATAAATGGTATTATTAACACAGATATGGAATAAATCGGCGTCCGGAGTGAAATCTTTTTGATCAAACTCCGGAATATAGGAAAACGTTTTGTCTTCAGATGAAGCAATCACTTTGACCTCGCCATAACGGGCAATTTCTTGACGGGCTTTTTTCGCCCAGTTTCCGGTGATTAAGACATCTGCTTTATTGCTTTTATTCATTAAATTAAGGGGGATCATTGAAAACTGGGTCGATGCACCACCTTGCAAAAATAAAATCTCATAATTATCAGGAATATTCATCAGCTCTTTTAATAAGCTTTTCGTTTCTTCTAGAATATCGGTGAAAAACGACGAACGGTGACTCATTTCCATCACGGACATTCCCGCGTCGCCATAGGATACTAATTCTTCCGATGCTTTTTGTAAAACCTCTAATGGTAAGGCAGAGGGTCCAGCTGAAAAATTTAAAACTCGTTTCACGTTTAATTTCCTCCTTATATTTTGGTGTAATAAAAATATAATTGTTATTATATGTTAAATTAATATCAATTGCAAGAGATAGTCTGAAAATTTACATTTTTATTTTCAGTAACCATTATTCGATCGTGATTGTTGTCGTTGCTGGACTGATCGATTGGATGATGGCTGCTGATAAATTTGTTTTAATGGCCAGCTCATATTCACCCGGACCAAGGCCCGAACAATCAACAAAGGCTTCTACCTGTGACACATTGACTCCATTGATGACCGACCCGGCCCCTTGCAGTTTAATGACCGCCTTTGTATCTTTCATTTTTTTCACAATTAAGCCCGATTGAAGATTTTTTGTTTCAATGGTATTCATCGTCAGCGATTTTTCAATCGGCGTTTCAATCGTAACCGTCACCTTAGCTTTGCCATTACCATCCAGATAATAACTCCCCTCCGGCAAGGCTAAATCGACATCCCGGGTAAAGGTCTGGGACTGATTGCTGACATCAACCGGGTTGACTGAAATCCAATCAATATTATCCAGCACTTCTTTCTTAGCACCAATCAGGACCTTGGCCGGCTCAACTGTTGATTCGGTCACAATATAACCATTTTTAGGCAAACCGGTGGTCGATGGACTGATGGTGACTGTTTTTGTTTGGCCTAAAATAATCTCGGCTTTGACAACGTCCGGTAGCAAGGTCACATTTTCAATCACATTCCCGTCCACATCATAGGCTGATATTTGAACATAACGGACGGCATCAACCTCAAGACCATTGGCATTAACGGTCCCTTGAATTTTATCAATCCGTTGCAACTCTTCTTCCGGTCCCTCAACGTCGACCTCTTGATCAACCCTGATATTGATCACTGATTGCTCGTTAGCCGGTTTTCCTTCAGCTTTAATTACCGTCTCATGTTTTTCTTTAATGACATTATCAACCACAATTTGCAGGCTTGTTGGATTCATACTATCGATGATCACCGTGTTCGGCAGTCCTTTTACGGCAATATCTAGGTCATAGCTTCCTTTCTGGGTAATTTCTTCGAGATTAACTTCGGCTCTTATCTCTTTATAATCGATGTTTCTTAGATTGCGATCGGTCCCCTTTATTTTTAAATTGAGATAATACGATTTATCTTCTGCTAAAACTAAGTTTTTGGCCGCAAGGCTTTCAACATTGCTAATGGTAATCGGAATACTGTTGTAATTTTGAATAATCAACAGGTCGGCATCCCCATTAACGGTAAACCATAGGGTGATGGCGATCACGATCGAAATCACTAAGCGAATAATTTTTTCATGAATTGGAATTTTTTTCGTTTCTTTCATCACGCTTCCCCCACATTTTTTTTACCCAGCCACCATTGCTCTCTTCATCCGTGCTAAAGTTTTCAAAAATCACATCTTTCATCACCGTAAAAGCCACATCATGAAAAAAGGATCCCCGATAGGTATAGGAAATTTGGCCGGTTTCTTCTGACACAATGATGACAATAGCATCGGAGTTTTCGCTAATCCCTAAACCAGCCCGATGTCTCGTACCAAACTCGCAGGCTAAATGACGGTTTTCCGATAAGGGTAATAAGCATCCTGCTGCTCTGATTTGTCGCGACCATAAACTAATGATGACAGCACCATCGTGCAAGGGGCGGTTAGGGGTGAATATGTTTTCCAGTAATTGACTGCTAATGTCCCCATCGATTTGAACACCCGTCTGAATAATATTATTTAAACCCGTATCCTTCTCAAGAACGATTAGGCCACCGATTTGCTCGGATGCCAAATTCTCAATTGCCTTCATCAATTGATTAACATCCTTAGTTAAGTAGTCCAAATTTGATTTTTTAAAAATATCCTTTAAAAGACGGTTATTGCCCAAATGCTCCAAGGCTGACCGAAACTCCGATTGAAAAACAACGACAATAAAAATAAATGCCCAGGTAAAGGCACTTGATAAAATTAAATTTAAGGTGGTAAAACCCAGAATTGAACTTAAGGGAATTAAGAATAAAAGTAAAATTAATCCCTTGAAAATCTGTTCGGCCTGGGTGCCTCGAATGTAAACAAGCAGCCGATAGATGACAAAGGAAATAATGATTACTTCAATAATTCCGGCAATTGTTATTCGTGATTGTAAATATAATAAAAATTCTTCCATCTTCTTCTCCCATTTTATTTCAAGATTAATTATACACTACTTTTATCAGACTATGAAATGGAAAGTGATTTTTTTAATGTTCTAAGGGCACTGCTAAGCAAAATCAGGCCTTGATTAATTTTTTATTAAGGATTTTAGAAATTATTCATGATAAAATTAAGCATCTTATTACAATGCCTTAAGGAGTCGCCATGAAAAACCATTTATTTTATTTGCTTCCTAAAAGCGATACCATCTTCTTAACCAATAATGATAGCTTTCAACAAGCCTATAATCTTTTTTTCTTAACTAATTATACTGCCCTACCGGTCATCAATAAAAAAGGCCACTATGTTGGAACCATTTGTGAGGGAGATTTATTACGGATCTTATCACTTAGTTTAACGAATTCCGAGATTGATCTGTCTAAGTTGAAAATAAAAGACATTGCCTTTAAGACAAAGACCGAGCCGGCTCGAATCAATGAAAGCTTTGAGCGACTAGTCGAATTAGCCCTCGAACAAAATTTCATCCCCATTATTGATGACCATGATACCTTCATTGGTATTTTAAGACGGCAAGAATTAATTCGCGAGCTCCTCAATCTCTCATCCTCCCCAAGTGATAAACCCTAAATCTGCTTAAGCAAAGCCATCACGTCTTTAGCCGATCGGGCCAGAGAGAAATAATCTTGATCCCGATAATAAGTCATAACCTCCATAAAGTCTGACGGCGATAAGACCATCAGGCGGTTTTTGTCATGGTCAAAGACTCTTCCTTCGATGCAATATAAAGCCAGTTCCCGATAAAGCCCTTGGCTAGCCAGCTTTTGATTGGCAATAATCGGCAAAATCCGCTGGCTAAGGCCATAGTCAAGGACCTCTTGGGCCGACACTAAGTCCTCAATTCCATTGTTTATCCCATAGGCCAAGAGCTCATTTTTCTGACGATAGCCCATTGGGCAATGGTAGTGGCTCAGTAATTTTTGCAAGCCTTCAAGATCGTCCATCAAGGCTTCAATTACCTCAGGCAGTCTTTGGCTTGGTGCTTTCATTTTAAAACGGCTATTGGCCCAATTTTCTTCCTCATAAGAATCCTCTGATGGGAAGGGAATCTTTATCTGGACGTCGGGCATTTTAATGATATTTCCACAGTCAACAAGGTCAGGGGCTAAATTTTTTTGATCACAATGATTGCTCGTGGCGATGATATAAAGGTTTTCGGGAAAGATTAAATTCCCATATTCTTTAAATCCAGCCTGGTCACCCTTAAAATCATCTTGACTTAAAATCGGCTCATCGCGACCATTAATTCCTTCAATTAAAAGGCGGTAGACTTGGGTCGTCGACACATAATCAAGCTCATCTAGTAATAAGAAATGTGGCTTATCGGGGTTGATCAGGGCTTTTTTAAACATCTTTAAAATCGGCGTCGGCCTAAAGGGATCCGTGCTATCGATAAATAGTGATTTTTCATCCGCCCATTCTCTCCCGACCAAAATCCGCTCATAGCGGCCATTTTCATAAGTAGCACCAATTGTTTCGGCAAATAAACGCGGGAAAGTGGTTTTTCCCATCCCCAATCGCCCCACCAAGATAAGAAAGGCTTTGGCTTTCAAGGACAGATAATAGTTAAAGATCAGGTCCATGGGAAAATAAAAACCTTGCTTGGCCATTTTCCCAGCGATCATTTTAAAGGAAATTGGAATCAGCCGATTTTTTTGGGGCCTTTGGGGGAAAGCCATCTTAAGGAAATGATTTTTTTCCTCCTCTAAAGTCTCTTTTTCAGAGCTAACTTGCCCGCCAATGTTTCCTAAGACCTCTTTTAAACCCTTACCTAAATCACCTTGCCCTCCAGTCCCTTGGTCAATTTGAGGGCCTGGCTCTTGGACACCATTAGGAATTTTAGGCGGTAGCTGGTCTTCTTCCATTGCTATTCCTTGGCCTTCTGACTGGCCCTCAGGCTTGTCAATCGCCTGAGCCCGGTCATCGGTCTCTTGGCGGCCTTCTTCTAAGGCCTGATTGTCTGTCTTTTGATCTTGGGTCATTGCCTCACCCTTGCTTTCCTGATCACCTGACTTGTCAGCTTCTAAGATTTGTGGCACTTCTGCAGGCAGGGTCGGGACTTCTGCTGGATTTCTTATGTCGGAAGCTGCTTTAATTTTTTCAAATAGTCCTAACATGGCTTCAAAGTCTGACACCAGGGCTTGATCATCCGGCAAGGGATTTGAATAGCTTTGGTAATAAACAATTCCCGAGACCAAGGCCCGATCAGCCAGATAAACATCATTTTTAGGCCTGCTAAAGTGGGCTGAAGGGACTTTTTCACGAAGTTGATCGGCTTTTTGCGAAAGGCTTCCAATCCCCGCTCCCTCCTCTTGGTAGACGATGGCCAAATAGAGGACTTGGGTATCCTTAGCCAGCAAATAAGCCAAGCGCAGTCCCGAGTCCTCTTCTAGGCCGACCCAAGGGATTTCAGCCCATTGGTCGTTACCGGCAAAACCTTGTAGGTGATAGTCACCCACACCGCTAATCCCTTGAAGAATCAAAGGAATGTCCTCTTGGATCACCTCTTTAAAGGAAAACCTAAAATCACGGGGGTAGTAATTTGGATAATCGTCGATCCACTCTTTTAGTTTTTCACTTAAACCTTTTCCGACTGGTAATTCACTCACTCTTTATCCTCCCAAAGATCAGGATCCTATTGATCCTTTTTATTTTTTTCATCCTCTAACCGCCACTCTGCTCGCATTTCTTCAATCGCCTTAGCTTCTTGGTCTTTTATCTCTTGCCGTTTTTGATGAAGATAGGCTAGTTTTTCCGGCACCTGAGCGACTTCATCGGCCAACAAATTACTTCCCATGGTCGAGATAAAAACACTTCGTTTACCCGGTCCATTAAATTCAATGAAATAAAGGCTTTGGTTGAGATCCAGAATCAAGGTCCCTTCTTCGACCATTAAGGTCTCACTGGCGCCAAATAAGGCCGCCTTGACATTAGCCGTCGTCCAACCGGTAAACATCATTCCCTCATATTTAGGCAGGAGGTGGTTGATCTTTCTAAAGAACTCCCACTCTAGCCGGTGGTCATCGTTGATCAAAACGGCCAAGGCCGCTGTTTTTTCCGGAACGTGTAATTGGACGATCCCTTTTTTTAAACGTGCTTTATCAATATGGTCTCTGACGACCGGCGTGATATCGACCAACTTTTCACTACCTTCAATTTCAATTTCAAATACTTCCATTATTTTCTTCCCCAATCATTCATTTTTTAAAATCATTTCGAAAAACAAGAGCAGTTAGGCAACCACTTTTGTCTCCTCATTCTTTTTTTCGATCCGTTTATTGGTTATTTTTTTAAAGACTGAGTAAAAGACGGCGAGGGTTGGAATCCCCAAGATAATGCCTAAAAAACCAAATAAATTTGCCCCGATTAGCATGCCGATCAAAACCCAAATGCCCGAAAGCCCAATCGAACTGCCGACCACCTTGGGATAAATAAAATTCCCTTCAACCTGTTGCAGAAGGAGAATAAAGATAATAAAAATTAGCGCGTAGAGGGGATCCACAATCAGCAAAATAAAGGCGCTGGGAATGGCCCCAAGAAAGGCCCCAAAGACCGGAATCAGGCTGGTTGATCCGACCAGTACGCCAATCAACAAGGCATAAGGAACTTGGAGAATGGCCAAGCCAAGGGTGCACAAGGTTCCCACAATAATGGCCTCAGTCACCTGTCCGGCGATGAAACCATGAAAGACCTCATTGGCCGTGGCGCTAACATCCTCAATAAAGTCAAGCTTATCCTTGGGCAGGTAGGCTTGAAAAATCTTATCTTTAGTGGCTAATAATTTTTCTTTATCGGCCAGCATATAAATTGACAAAACAAAGCCTAAAAGCAGGTTAAAGATCCCCGTAGTGACAGAAACCGTCGCATCGTAGATACTGGGGATCAAATCCATCAGATAATTGCCAAGGCCTTTAAAAACTTCATCCCATTGGCTCGATAATTGGTCCCAAACCCCACCGGGTAGCTTAAAGGTTAATAAGACCTGGTCCGTCCACTCTTTAAACGAGGCATAATAGTCGGGAAATTTTTCAACTAAGGTCTCGATACTGGTAATCAATTGGGGAATTAAAAAGGTGAAGACGCCGACAATCGCCCCTAAAATAATAAGGATCGTCAAAATAATGGCCAGAAAGCGCTTCAATTTATCACGATTAATGGCCTTTTTTTTCTTTTTGCGTGGCGGTATCTTATCAATAAAGGCCAGCAACTTATTTTCGATAAAGATCATCGGAATATTTAGGACAAAGGCAAAGCCAAGGGCGATTAGAATCGGTGTGATCAAGTCCAGGAAAAAACCAAAATATTTAAAGACACTACTTAAGTTTAATAGGGCTACGAGCAAGGTCATGGCAAAGGCAATGAGAATTAGATAGGCCCGGAAACGACGCTTATCCATGCCACCATAGCTATTATCCTTTTGTTCTTTCATTTTCTACCTCATTCTTATTCATCTTCTGACTAGTGTACCATCTTTTAAAAATATTTTCTTTAAATAAAAGGTGGATCCTTAACGATTACTTCTTTTTCGCTCTAATTCCGATAAAATTTTCTTTCTTAAACGGATATCCGTTGGCGTAATCTCGACTAATTCATCATCGTCGATAAACTCAAGTGCCTGCTCCAGGGTCATCTCACGTGGTTCAATCAATTTTAGGGCCTCATCTGAACCGGAGGCCCGGACATTGGTCATTTTCTTGTTTTTAGTTGGATTAACCGTCATGTCATCGCTGCGGTTATTAATCCCAATGATCATCCCTTCATAGACCTTGACGCCAGCCCGAACCAGTATTTCCCCCCGCTCACTTAAATTAAAGAGGGAATAGGCCATGGTCTCACCATTAAATTGGGAAATCAAAACACCATTTTGACGCTGGGGAATCTCGCCCTTATGGGCTTGAAACTCAGCAAAGCGGCGGACCAGAGTTCCCTCACCGTGAGTATCGTTGATAAATTCACTTTGATAGCCTAAGAGGCCCCGGGTCGGGACCATAAATTCTAGTCTTACCCAGCCTTCTTCACTCTCCATGGCCGTCATCTGACCCTTGCGGATATTGAGTTTAGAGATCACGGCTCCCGAATATCTTTCCGGTGCCGAAACAATCACCTGTTCGATCGGCTCGACTAATTTACCCTCTTCATTACGGTGCATAATGACTTCCGGCTTTGAGACGGCAACTTCATAGCCTTCGCGGCGCATATTTTCAAGTAAGATCGACAAGTGGAGTTCGCCACGTCCAGAGACCTTAAAGCCTTCGACACTATTGCCCAGTTCCTCAACTAATAAACCGACATTAACCTCAAGTTCTTTTTCCAGCCGAGCTTTCAGGTGACGGGTGGTCACAAATTTACCGGATTCACCGACAAAGGGAGATTTATTAACGAGAAAGTTCATCGATAAAGTTGGTTTTTCAATTTCGATCCGCTCCATCGGTTGCACTTGGTTAATCTCACCAATTGTTTCACCAATGGTAATATCGGGAATCCCTGAAATCACGACAATGTCGCCGGACTTAGCTTCATTAACTTCGACTCGCGAGAGGCCACGGTAGACAAAAAGTTGGTTGACCTTATCTTTCTTAAAGCTTTCGTCTCGCTTGCAGACTTCAATTTGTTCACCGGACCGAATCGTTCCCGAATAAATTTTACCAATTCCTAAGCGGCCAATATAGTCGTCATAGGCAAGGGCCGAAACTTGCATCTGAAGGGGCTCCAAGCTTTTGTCATCTGCCAGACCAACATGCTCAACAATCGTTTCAAAGAGAGGCTGTAAATTAACCTGTTCGTCTGCCATATCGCGAATGGCGATTCCTTCTTTCGCCACGCCGTAGAGAATCGGGAAATCCAGTTGGTCATCATCGGCCTTTAATTCAACAAATAAATCAAAGACCATGTCGACAACGGCTTCCGCCCGTTGGTCTTTTTTATCAATTTTATTGATAAACAAGATCGGCTTGAGCCCCTGTTCCAGCGATTTATTAAGGACAAAACGGGTTTGTGGCATGGGCCCTTCACTGGAATCAACCAATAAAACAACGGTATCGACAGTTTTTAGAATCCGTTCCACTTCTGATGAAAAATCAGCATGGCCAGGGGTATCGACAATATTAATTTTAATGTCCTGATACATAATGGAACAGTTTTTTGAATAAATGGTAATGCCCCGTTCCCGCTCTAAATCATTACTATCCATAACACAATCGACGATTTCTTGATTGTCGCGAAAAACATTGCTCTGGCCCAGTAAGGCGTTAACAAGTGTTGATTTTCCAGCATCGACGTGGGCAATCACAGCAATATTAATAATGGCTTGTTTGTTATTCATACATTCCTACTTTCTTGTTTTTCCAATTAAAAATCCTGCAACAGAATCTGTCGCAGGACTTCGAATAAATAATATTAACGTTTTGAAAATTGTGGCGCTCTACGTGCTTTCTTGAGACCATATTTCTTTCGTTCTACCATTCTGGAGTCTCGTGTCAGGTAACCAGCTTTTTTTAGATCAGGTCGCAAATTAATATCTGCTTCCAATAAGGCTCGTGCAATCCCATGTCGAATTGCTCCGGATTGACCTGTAAAACCACCGCCATGAACATTAACGATGACATCAAAGGCATTGCTTGTATCGGTTAGGACGAGCGGTTGTTTTGCTACATACTTCAATGTTTCCATTCCAAAATAATCATCAATCTCACGACCATTAATGATAAATTTACCATCTCCCGGTAATAATCGAACGCGAGCGACTGACGTTTTTCGTCGGCCAGTTCCAAAATATTGTATTTTTGCCATTCTCTATTCTCTCCTTCTTAGCTCTAAACTTCGTATACTTCAGGCATTTGAGCAGCATGTGGATGGTCGCTACCAGCATAAACTTTTAACTTACTAGCAACTTTATCACCAAGCTTATTATGTGGAATCATCCCTTTAACAGCTTTATATACCAAAAGTTCTGGTTTCTCTGCTAAGAGTTTTCGATAAGGGGTCTCTTTTAGACCTCCGATATAACCCGAATATGTTTTATATGCTTTCTGATCCAATTTATTTCCGGTTAAGACAATTTTATCTGCATTGACAATAATAACAAAATCGCCGCAATCCATATGTGGTGAATAAAATGGTTTGTTTTTTCCTCTTAATATATTAGCAACCTCTGTTGCTAGCCGTCCAAGTACCTTGCCCTCTGCATCAATCACATACCATTTGCGATCTATCTCATGAGACTTGGCCATTTTAGTGGCATTTGCATTCATCTCAAAATCCTCCTAAGTCTAATTTTTATCTGTTTTTCCGATAAAGTGGGATTTATCGAAATACGTATCTAAATGTATCGGGGCTAGTGATACAATAACGTCCACGTAGAATTTTATAATATTTCGCCCCTAGTGTCAAGAAAAAGTTTCATTTTCAGGATATAAAACCTCTTTTAAGTAGAGGCCATGGGCTGGAACGGTTATACCGGCCTGGCGCCGGTCTTTACTTAAGATAATCTTTTTTATATCCCTTTGATTCCAATTTTCCTGGTTGGCCTTTAATAGGGTTCCGACCATGATCCGAACCATATTATAAAGAAAGCCGTTGCCCTTAATAGCAATCTCGTGATAAGCGTCTTGGTGGGAAAAAGTAATGGCATCAATCCGCCGAATGGTCGTTTTAATGGCGCTACCGGTCGCCATAAAACCGCTAAAATCATGGGTCCCGATAAAAGCCTGGGCCGCCGCCTCGACCAGGTCCCAATTAAGGGGCTGGGCAATCCGGTAATGGAGGTCATGAAAAAAGGGATGGCCAATCTTACTTTCGTAAATCCGATAAAGGTAGGTTTTTCCAATCGCGTGGTAGCGGCTATGAAAACCTTCCGGTCGCTCAATGCACTCAAGGATCCGAATGTCGGCTGGTAGTTTAGCATTAAGGGCAAAGGGCATCTTTTGAGGCGGAATCGTCGTCTTGGTCAAAAAATGCGCTGATTGGCCGAGGGCATGAACGCCGGCATCGGTTCGCCCAGACCCAATTAAATGAACGGTTTGGCCGGTTAGTGCCACTATCCCTTGTTGGATCACTTCTTGCACACATATGGCATTTGGCTGAATTTGCCAACCATGATAGGCACTTCCCCGGTAGCTGATAAGCAATTGATAGTTTTTCATCATCAGCCTGCTAAAGGGGAAAGATAAGCGGGATGGCAATCCAGCGACTGGCAAATAAGCCGACTACCATCAAGACCATCAAGCTAAAAGCAAAACGATCAGCCCTTTTAAAGATCAGCTTATTCATCCGGGTCCGGTTTTCGCCGCCCCGGTAGCACCGCGCTTCCATCGCTGTGGCCAGCTCATCAGCCCGCCGGAAAGCGGAAATAAACAAGGGGACCAAGATTGGGATTAAATTTTTGGCTCGAGCGATCAAGCTACCGCTCTCAAAATTGGCACCCCGAGCCTTTTGGGCCTTCATAATCCGGTCGGTTTCTTCCATCAGGGTCGGAATAAAACGCAGGGCAATCGACATCATCATGGAGAGTTCATGGGCATAACGGCGGATCAAAGGAATAAAGCCAATGCACCACTCCATCCCATCGGTTAGATCAATGGGTGTGGTGGTTAAGGTCATCACTGAGGTTCCGACCACCAATAGAATCAGGCGAAGGGCCATGAAAGTGGCCACTTTCAAGCCTTCCATGGTAATGGTCAAAGGCCCTAGGGTTGCGATAATCTGACCCGGTGTCATGAACAAATTCAAAATCACCGTTAAGAGAATGATTAAAACGAGTCCTTTTATGCCCCTGATAATATAGCCAAGCGGTATTCTAGATAAAATGGTGATGGTGGCAATAAAGGCAAAGGACAATAGATAGCCCCAGACATTATTGACTAAAAAAAGCATGACGATAAAAACCGTGGTAAAGACTATTTTTGTCCTCGGGTCTAAACGATGGATGATCGAGCCGGTTGGATAATATTGACCGATGGTGATATCTTTTAGCATTTTCTATCCTCTTATTATTTTTAGCACTTCTTCTTTGGCCGCTGCGACGGTGTAAATATCATCTCTGATCTGGGGGTATTTAGCTTTTAGACGACGCATCAGGTAGGTGATTTCCGGGACCGCTAAACCGATTTGCTCGAGTTTTTCGACCTGGCCAAAAACAAGAGCCGGTCGATCGTAAAAAACAAGCTGGCCTTGACTAATGACCAAGATTTTATTGACCAACTTGCCAATATCCTCCATACTGTGGGAAACCAAGATAACCGTCATCTGCCGGTCTTTGTGAAGCTGCTTAATCTGGCTTAGGATACTGTCACGCCCGCGCGGATCAAGACCTGCCGTTGGTTCATCTAAAATCAGTACCGACGGCTCCATGGCGAGGACCCCGGCAATGGCCACCCTGCGCATCTGACCGCCGGATAGTTCAAAGGGCGACTTGTTTTTAATGGTCTCAAAATCAAGACCAACCAGTTTAATGGCATCCCGAATCCGCCGGTCAATACCGGCTTGGTCAAGTCCTTGGTTTTTCGGGCCAAAGGCAATATCCTGGTAGACCGTTTCCTCAAATAATTGGTGTTCCGGGTATTGAAAGACCAAGCCGACCCGATGGCGCAGGCTGATTAAATCGGCTTTCTTTTGGGCAAAAATATCAACACCGTCAACGACCACAGTCCCCGAGGTCGGCGTCAATAGGCCATTTAAATGCTGGATCAAGGTCGACTTGCCGGAACCGGTGTGGCCGATAATACCGATGAATTCACCGTCTTCAATGGTCAGATCGATATTCTTTAGAGCCTCAAATTCAAAGGGCGACCCTTGTGAGTAGGTATGGGATAAATTTTTAATTTCTACTGGCATAAGGCTTCCACCATTTCATCAATACTTAAGATATCCGCTGATAAATCAATCCCTTCTGCTCTTAATTCATAGGCGAGTTCAGTCATCTGCGGCACGTCCAAACCAATTTTTTTAAGGGCTTCAACTTGGGTAAAAATCTCCCGGGGTTGACCTTCAAGGACAATTTTCCCCTGGTCAAGGACGAGGATCCGATCAGCATCAACCAGTTCATTCATATAGTGGGTGACATGGATGACGGTCATTTTTTTCTCCTGGTTGAGGCGCTTAATGGTCGCCATCACCTCATGACGGCCTGAAGGATCGAGCATGGCGGTTGGCTCGTCAAAGATAATGCATTCCGGTTCCATGGCTAGGATGCCGGCAATGGCAATGCGCTGCTTTTGGCCGCCTGATAATTGATGGGGTTTTTGCTGGGCATAGGCCGTCATCTCAACCGTTAAAAGAGCCTGATCAACCCGAGTCCTAATTTCCTCGGGGGCAATCCCCAAGTTTTCTGGCCCAAACGCGACATCTTCTTCAACAATTGTTGCCACCAATTGATTATCGGGATTTTGAAACACCATTCCCGCTACCTGCCGGATCAGCCAAACATTGTTGTCTTCTTTAGTATTTAAACCATTAACCAAGACATCGCCAGTGGTTGGTAAGATAATGGCATTTAAAAGTTTGGATAAGGTTGATTTTCCTGATCCATTGTGGCCAATAATACCAACAAATTCACCTTTTTTTATTTCAAAATTGATTCCTCTTAAGGCCGTCACATTATCCGCTTCATCTTGACCCGGATAGATAAAGCCAACCCCTTTGAGCTCAATCATATTGTTATTTTCCATATTATTTTATCCTTTGACACGATCCGGAAAAACGATAAGAAAAGGGATTAAGCCTAAGTATCTTAATCCCCGGATGGTTCGTGTTTATACTAGTTCAATGATTGCCATCTCGGCACCATCACCACGGCGTGGTCCAAGACGATAAATTCGTGTGTAACCACCATTTCTTTCCGTGTAATTTGGTGCGATCTCATTAAATAATTTTCTAACGACATCTTCTTGTGTAATATAGGCAATCGCCTGTTTGCGTGCGTGTAAGTCGCCTCTTTTTCCCAAAGTAACCATTTTGTCCGTTAATCTTTTTACTTCCTTTGCTCGCGTCACAGTCGTTTCAATACGACCATGCTCCAACAAGGCTGTCGTCAGATTTCTGAGTAATGCTCTCCTTTGATCAGAGGGGCGACCGAGTTTACGATATCCCGCCATTTCTCTTTACTCCTTTATCTTTTCTTCTTCCTTACTCAAGGCTAAACCAATTTCTGCTAGTTTATGCTTGATCTCATTCAGAGATTTACGGCCAAGGTTACGAACTTTTATCATATCCTCTTCCGTTTTCTGGGTCAACTTCTCAACTGTATCAATATTCGCGCGTCTTAAACAATTACTCGAACGAACTGATAATTCCAATTCTTCGATTGACATTTCACGAATCCGTTCTTTTTCATCTTCCTCTTTTTCAACCATGATCTCCACGGTTGTGGCATGGTCAGTCAGATCAATAAATAAATTAAGATGTTCATTGAGCACCTTGGCTGCTAGTGATAAAGCTTCTTCCGGTGTTGTCGTGCCATCAGTTAAAACGTCTAGGGTCAATTTATCAAAATCAGTGATTTGGCCAACCCGGGTATTCTCAACTAAAAAGTTAACCTTTTTAATCGGTGAAAAAATAGAATCAACCGGAATCGTCCCAATCGGCATGCCAGGGAATTTATTTTTTTCAGCCGCGACATAGCCGCGCCCTTTTTCAATCCGCATTTCCATGTTAAGCGTGGCCCCTTTTGCTAAGGTGGCAATATGCATGTCGGGATTTAGGATCTCTACATCAGCGTCCCCAATGATATCACTCGCTTTAACTTGGCCTTCACCCGAAGCCTCAATATAAAGTGTTTTTGGTTCATCGACAAAAATTGCTGCTGCTAAACCTTTAAGATTTAGTAATATTTCGATGACATCTTCTTTTACACCAGGGATAGTGGAGAATTCGTGAAGAATCCCCTCTATCTTGACTGATGTAACGGCCACACCGGGAAGTGATGACAGCATGATGCGCCTTAAGCTATTGCCCAGTGTTGTGCCATAACCGCGTTCTAAGGGTTCAATCACAAAACGGGCTGAAGTATCATCTTCTTTTTTATCAATTATCTCGATTACCGGTTTTTCAAATTCAATCATTTATCAAGACCCTCCTATTTCTTTTCAATCCAAACATTACCATGAGGGCTAATCGCTTCTGAACCATCTGCTTATTTAGAGTATAACTCAACAATGAGACGTTCAGCAATTTCAATATCGAGGTCTTCGATCGCTGGCCGACCAATGACTTTGCCTGATAAAGTTTCGAGATCACTTGATAACCATGGTACGATAATACGGTTTTCCGTCGTTTCGACGATGTCTTTGAATTTTTGTGACTTTTTGCTTTTGGGTCGAACTTCAATGGTATCATCTTCTTTCACAATATAAGAAGGAATATTAACTTTTTTCCCGTTGATCAAAAAATGTTCATGATCAACCAGTTGACGTGCTTCTTTCCGTGATGAGGCTAAACCGAGTCGGTAGACAACATTATCAAGACGCGATTCTAAATGTATTAATAAGTTATGACCGGTCATTCCTTTTTGTTTAACGGCAATATTAAAATATTCCCTAAATTGCTTTTCAAGAACCCCATAAATACGTTTTGCTTTTTGTTTTTCACGTAGCTGTAAACCGTATTCAGAGACTTTTATTCTTCTTTTTCCATGCTGACCCGGAGGCGTTGGACGTCTTTCAAAGGCACATTTATTGGCTGAATAACAGCGTTCGCCCTTCAAATATAGTTTCGTTCCTTCACGTCTGCATTGTCTGCATGATGGTTCAATATTTCTTGACATAGTTTCCTCCTGCTATACTCTCCGTCGTTTCGGTGGTCGACAACCATTGTGAGGAATTGGAGTTACGTCTCTAATCAAAGTAATTTCCAAACCTGCTACCTGAAGCGCCCGAATGGCTGCTTCACGCCCTGAACCAGGGCCTTTTACCATGACTTCAACTGTTTTTAGGCCATGTTCCATGGCTGCCTTTGCAGCTTCTTCCGCTGCCATCTGAGATGCATAAGGCGTGCTCTTCCTTGATCCTCTAAATCCTAAACCGCCTGAACTCGCCCAAGACAAAGTGTTACCGGCCATATCACTGATCGTTACAATGGTATTGTTAAACGACGATTGGATATGTGCCTGTCCCCGTTCGATATTCTTTTTAACGCGTCTGACTTTTCTTCGTGCTTTCTTAACTGCCATCTTTAGTCCTCCTACTTCTTCTTACCGACAATACGTTTTGGACCCTTGCTGGTTCGGGCATTGGTCTTTGTCTTTTGGCCACGAACCGGTAAGCCTTTTCGATGACGGATGCCGCGATATGATCCAATTTCGATCAATCGTTTGATGCTTAAATTCGTTCTTCTACGAAGATCGCCTTCAACGGTATATTTCTCATCGAGGATGGTTCTTAAACCACTCACTTCTGTTTCAGTCAAATCTTTAATTCTGGTATCTTTATCAATGTTTAACGCTTTTAAAATTTCGTTAGATCGAGAACGTCCAATACCAAAAATATAAGTTAATCCAATCTCTACCCGCTTATCTCTAGGTAAATCGACTCCGGCAATTCTTGCCATAGGGTGTGTACCTCCTAAAATATTTTCGTATTTTTTTATATGATGAACATGCCTGTTTGATTGCCGCGGTCATGTTCTTTTTTTCTTAATTGACGGTTTAACCTTGTTTCTGCTTATGTTTGGGATTTTCGCAAATCACCATAACGCGACCATGCCTCTTAATAATTTTACATTTTTCACAAATTGGTTTTACTGATGGTCTCACTTTCATTTATTTGCCTCCTTTATGATTTCCCTTTTCCACGCCATACAATCCGACCTCGGGTCAAATCATATGGGGATAACTCAAGAACAACCTTGTCGCCAGGTAGAATACGAATATAATTCATTCTTAACTTCCCGGAAATATGGGCCGTTATCTGATGACCATTTTCTAATTCAACCAGGAAAATCGTATTGGGCTGGGACTCAATTACTGTTCCTTCAACTTCAATTACATCTTTCTTTGCCATTGATCAAACCTCCTCATGATTCTCATCCCCCAAATCATCTGGCTTTTCATAGGATTTGAGTATTTTTCTAATTTCTTCATCGGTAATTTTCTTTTCCTTTAGGATCCGATTCCGACAATTCTCATCAATATAATTCGTCTTGGCTAAGTGTTTAATCTTCTTTTTTTTCGGATGATCAACACTGCGAAGGCGGCCATTGCTGATGAGGACATAATTTTCACTAATTTGTCCGATTACGACCATAAACTGGCCTTTATCGCGTCCGGCTTTTGAGCGAACAACTTGACCAATTTTTATATCATTCATTTGCCCACCAACCTAAATAACGGTTAGGAGTTCGGGTTCACCGACTCCGGTAATCAAAATCGAATGCTCAAAATGGGCTGATAGTTGTCCATCTAAAGTGACCACTGTCCACTCATTATCAAGAATCTTGACCTCATAAGTGCCAATGTTCACCATTGGTTCAATCGCTAATGTCATGCCCGCTCTTAATCGTGGCCCATAACCCTTTTTCCCATAATTAGGAATCGATGGATCTTCGTGCAAATTGCGACCAACCCCATGACCAACAAAATCACGAACAACAGAAAAGCCATTGGCTTCAACATGTTTTTGAATGGCATGGGAGATATCCGATAAGCGGTGGCCTTCTTTGGCAAATTCAATACCTTTATAAAAAGACTCGCGCGTCACATCAATCAATTTCTGGGCCTCTTTAGAAATCTGACCAACCGGATAGGTTTTTGCCGCGTCCCCCACATAACCCTTATAGGTCGCACCGATATCAACACTGACAATGTCACCAGCCATTAATTTGCGTTGGCTGGGGATACCATGGACCACTTCTTCGTTAACCGAGACACAAATGGCGCTGGGAAAGCCGCCATAGCCTTTAAAAGTCGGAACGGCCTGAGCGTCACGAATCAATCTCTCAACAGCTGAATCTAGCTGGGCCGTCGTTACGCCTGGGGCAACTAGCTCTTTTACCAGCTGATGGGCCCGGCCAACAATGGCTCCCGCTTCTCTCATTAATCCAATTTCTTTTTGTGATTTTATTGTGATCATGCTTGGCTGCTTCCATCAAGGGCGGTTAGAATATTAGCAAAAACATCATCCATATGCTGGAGGCCGTTGATATTGATAACCTTATCCAGCTTTTGATAATAGTCAATCAAAGGCTCTGACCGCTGTTGATAAACCGATACCCGATTGATCACTGTCTCTTCAATATCATCACACCGTTGCAGCAGGGGCGTCCCATCATGGTCGCAAAAGCCTTCTTTGATGGGTTTATTATGTTTGATGTGATAGGTCCGATTACAAGTTGGACAAATACGTCGTCCCGTGATCCGGTGCACTAAAATATCCATGGGGACGTCCAGATTGATAACATAGTCCAGTCCACTCTTGTTTTTAATGTTTAGTTCTTTTAATGCTTCAGCTTGAGCAACGGTTCTAGGAAAACCATCCAAGAGATAACCACCATCAGCATTTTGAACATCCGCCTGGTGCAAGCGCTCATCGATCATTTTAATGACTAAATCATCCGGGACGAGTTCACCATTGTTCATGTATTCTTTCGCTTTTTGACCAAGAGCAGTATTATTTACCGTGTTTTCTCTTAAAATATCACCTGTTGAAATGTGTGGTATTTGGTATTTTTGGCTGATTTTTTGAGCTTGTGTCCCCTTGCCAGATCCAGGCGCTCCTAATATTACAATTCTCACTTTTATTCATCTCTCCTTTATTTTAAAAACCCTTGATGATGTCTCATCATCATTTCAGATTCAATTTGTTTGACTGTTTCGAGTGCAACACCAATTACAATTAGCAAACTTGTTCCGCCAAATTGTAGATTTATGCCCATCAGATTTCCAACAATAATTGGTATAATCGCAACCACTGCTAAGAATACACCACCAAATAAGGTTAAGCGGTTCATAATCCGGGACAAATACTCAACAGTTGGTTTACCAGGACGAATCCCCGGTATGTAACCACCTTGCTTTTTGATATTATCAGCGATATCAAATGGATTGAATGTCACTGCTGTATAAAAGTAAGTAAAGGCAATAATTAACAAGATATAAATAATATTGGTAAACCATGTTCCCCAAGCAAAGTAGGTCGACACCCAGTTAGCAAATCCCGATGTGGGGAAGAAACTGGCAATGGTCGCCGGAAAAAGTGTCAATGAAGAGGCAAAGATAACCGGAATAACACCGGCCATATTAACCCGCATGGGAATATGGGTACTTTGGCCACCATACATTTTTCGTCCGACTACCCGTTTTGCATATTGGACCGGGATTCGCCGCTGCCCTTCTTGGATAGCCACAACCCCAAAAACAACGACAACAACAAAAACTGCAAAGACAATCAAGCTGATAATCGAGATGGTTCCAATTGTCACATATTGATACATCTGAATAATTCCAGACGGAATACGCGACACGATACTGATAAAGATAATCAATGAAATACCATTGCCGATGCCGCTTTCGGTGATCTGCTCACCTAAGTACATCAAAAATGCCGTACCGGCCGTGACACAAAGGACCACGACAAAGACGTTAAAGGCTGAACGTTCCACCAATAAATCGCCAAATGATAAGCTCATCCCCAAGGCCTGTATTAAGGCTAATATGATGGTTAAGAAACGGGTGTACTGAGCGAGCTTTTTACGGCCTTCTTCCCCTTCTTTTTGAAGCTTTTCAAGGGCCGGGATGGCAAAGGCTAAGAGATTCATGATAATCGATGCATTAATATAAGGCGTAATACTCATGGCAAAGATGGTGAAATTACCAAAGTTCCCTCCCGATATAATGTCGAAGAGTCCAAAAATACCACCATCACTGACTAATTGACTCAACTGAGCCGTGTCAATAAAGGGTACTGGTATAAATGACCCCAGCCGATAGATAAATAAAAGCATTAATGTGATCGTAATCTTACGCCTCAAGTCCGGAATTTTCCAGGCATCTTTTAAGGTAGAAAACATCCTAGACCACCTCTACCTTTCCTCCTCCGGCGACAATTTTTTCTTCAGCCGCCTTACTGATTTTTCTGACTTTGACAGTCAAGGCTTTTTCTATTTCACCATTTCCAAGAACTTTAACACCATCATTTAGCTTGCGGATGATCCGTTTTTCTAATAACAGTTCTTGGGTTACAATTGTTCCTTCTTCAAATTGATTTAAATCGTCAATATTAACAATTGAATATATTTTCTTAAACGTAACATTGGTAAATCCTCTTTTGGGAAGTCGTCTTGCCAATGGCATTTGACCCCCTTCAAAACCGGGACGGACTCCGCCACCGGAACGTGAGTTTTGTCCATCATGTCCGCGGCCAGCTGTCGTTCCTAATCCAGATCCGGATCCACGACCTTTTCGCTTTGGTGTTTTTTTAGATCCGGGTGCTGGACTTAATGTATGTAACCTCATTTTTCCACCTCCTATACTTCTTTTATGTCAAGCATAAAATCTGTCAGTTGAATCATTCCGCGAATCTGAGGTGTATCATTATGTACCGTAGTTTGACCAATTTTCTTCAATCCCAACGCTTGTATTGTTTTACGTTGTTTTTGATTTCGACCAATCAGGCTTTTCTTAAGGGTAATTTCTAATTTATTAGCCATAACGATCCTCCTAATCTAGAATTTCTTCGATTTTTTTACCACGCTTAGCAGCAACTTCTTCCAGTGTTGTTAAGCTCATTAGACCTTGCATGGTTGCATCAACCATGTTCCTGGCATTGTTGGAACCAAGTGACTTGGTTCTGATATCCTTAACACCGGCTAATTCAAGCACCGCTCGAACCGGTCCGCCGGCTATAACACCGGTTCCTTTTCCGGCTGGTTTTAAAAGCACATGACCGGCCCCAAAAACACCATTAGCACGGTGGGGAATGGTTGTTCCAACCATGGGTACTTTGACCAGTGCTTTTTTTGCTGCATCAATTCCTTTACGAATGGCATCCGGTATTTCCATGGCTTTTCCCTTGCCAACACCAACATGTCCATTTTCATCACCTACAATCACAAGACAACTAAATCTAAAATTACGCCCCCCTTTAACAACCTTGGTAACCCGGTTGATGGAGACGACTTTTTCTTTTAAATCTAACGCACTTGGATCAATTTTCTTATTTTGCATCAATTGACCTCCTTTACTAGAATTTAAGGCCAGCTTCGCGCGCGCCTTCAGCTAATTCCTTTATTCTACCATGATAAACGTAACCGCCACGGTCAAAAACAACTGTCTCAATTCCTTGTTCGATTGCTTTTTTGGCAATGGCTTCGCCAACTTTTTTTGCTCCAGCCTTATTTCCACCCTTGTCGATCTGATTCTTTAAATCAGGATCAAGCGAAGATGCGGCAACGAGTGTCGTGCCCTTTGTATCATCAATGATTTGAGCATATATATTTTTACTGCTTCGAAATACATTTAATCGAGGTCTTTCGCTGGTGCCGGAAATTTTATTTCGCACTCGATAATGACGTTTAATTCGTAGTTTGTTCTTAATTGGTTTTTTGATCATCGATTTTCACTCCCTTCATTATCTATCAGCTCTATTTACCGGATTTTCCTTCTTTACGTCTAACGACTTCGGTTGAATAGCGAATGCCGTGACCCTTATAGGGTTCCGGCAAGCGTTTAGCCCGAATATTGGCGGCATGAGCCCCAACGGATTCTTTATTAATCCCTTTGACCAAAACTTTTGTAGCTGTTTCAACAATCGTTTCAACGCCTTCCGGATCATCCATTTCGACCAGATGAGAATAACCGAGATTCATCACCAATTTCTTACCTTTTTTCTCAGCGCGATAACCAACGCCACTAATTTCTAACCCTTTTGTATACCCTGTACTCACTCCGGTGACCATGTTTTGGATCAAGGAACGCGTCAATCCATGCAAAGATCGATGGTCCTTGCTCTCTGTTGGTCTGGTGACGATAATTTCCTTTTCTCCGACTTCAATCAACATGTCTGGATGAAGAGTGCGAACGAGTTGACCTAATGGACCTTTGACGGTTAATGTCTGGCCATCTTTCTTAATGTCGACTCCCTGGAGGATGACAACGGGTGCTTTTCCTATTCTTGACATTTTACTACCTCCTGCCTTACTTTGCT
This sequence comes from uncultured Lachnospiraceae bacterium, assembly GCA_964632785.1. Taxonomy (GTDB): domain Bacteria; phylum Bacillota; class Clostridia; order Eubacteriales; family Eubacteriaceae; genus Acetobacterium. The sequence goes on from CAZWEU010000009.1 coordinate 27,604, forward strand.
ACCAAACGTAACAAATCACTTCGCCGCCTACACCGGCTTTTCTTGCTTCTTTATCGGTCATAATTCCCTTAGACGTTGAGATTATTGCAATGCCCAGTCCATTTAATACCTTTGGTAAATCGTCATTTCCCGCATAAACCCGTAGTCCGGGTTTGGAAATACGCTTGATACCAGCAATAGTCCGGCTTTTGTTCTCACCATATTTCAAGGCAACCTTAATCATACCCTGTTTGTCATCTTCGATTAAATCAACTCTATTCACATAACCTTCATCTAAAAGAATTTTAGCAATTGCTTTCTTTCCATTAGACGCTGGTATTTCTACTGTTTTGTGGCCAGCATCATTGGCATTTCTGATGCGTGTTAACATATCCGCAATAGGATCAGTCATCACCATATTGGGTACCTCCTTTTCTTGTCCGGTATTTTTTTACCAGCTTGCTTTTTTAACGCCAGGAATCTCACCTTTATAGGCTAATTCTCTAAAACAAATACGGCAGACTCCAAATTTTCTCAAATAAGCATGAGGTCTTCCACATATTCGACATCGATTATATTCTTGCGTTGAATGTTTTTGCTTTCTTTTTTGTTTTTCGATCATTGCTTTTTTTGCCATGAACTATTCCTTCCTAAGCTCTGCTAAATGGAATACCAAGTAATCTTAGTAATTCGTGAGCCTCTTCATCTGTTTTTGCTGTTGTTACAATAATTATATCAAGTCCCCGTACTTGTTCGACCTTATCGTAATCAATTTCCGGGAAAATAAGTTGTTCTTTTACGCCAAAAGCATAATTGCCTCGGCCATCAAAGGATTTATTAGATAAGCCTCTAAAGTCACGGACACGGGGGAGCGCTATATTAAAGAGCTTATCGGCAAATTCATACATTTGCTGAGATCTCAATGTGACTTTGGCCCCAATGTTCATATCTTCTCTGAGTTTAAAGTTAGCCACTGATTTTTTTGCCTTGGTGACAACGGGTCGCTGACCGGCAATGATCCCAAGATCAATTACCGCCGCTTCGAGCGCCTTGGTATTATCTTTACAATCGCCGAGGCCCATATTCAGGACTATTTTCTCAAGTTTAGGTGCTTCCATCACATTTTTATATTGAAATTTTTCCATTAAAGCAGGAATCACTTCACTTTTGTATTTATCTTTTAATCTAGGCATTTTCATCCTCCTTCCTGCTTTTAATTATCAAATGTTTCATCACATTTTTTACAATATCGGACTTTTTTACCATCGGTCAAAAATTTATCGCCGGTCCGAACTGCTTTATCGCACTTGCCACAAAACAGCATTACCTTTGATCCATCAAGCTTTGCTTCCTGACGGATGATGCCACCTTGCTGCATCTGCTGGGTTGGTTTTTGGTGTTTGGTCATCATGTTGATATTCTCAACGAGTACTTTTGATTCTTTCGGAAAAACTTGAAGAACTTTCCCTTTTTTCCCTTTATCTTTACCAGAAATTACGACTACCATATCATCTTTTTTTACGTGCATCTTTCATTTCCTCCTAATCAAAGTACTTCAGGAGCCAAAGATACGATTTTCATAAATTTTTTGTCCCTCAGCTCACGGGCGACAGGGCCAAAAATACGGGTACCTCTAGGGTTTTTATCGTCTTTTATTAGAACCGCTGCATTTTGGTCAAATTTAATGTAACTTCCATCGTCTCTTCGGATTCCACTTTTTGTTCGTACAACGACTGCCTTGACGACGTCGCCTTTTTTAACTTCACCACCAGGTGCTGCACTTTTTACGGAACACGTGATGACGTCTCCGATATTTGCATATCGACGTCCGGAACCACCGAGAACACGGATACACAATAATTCTTTTGCACCGGTATTATCAGCAACTTTTAATCTACTTTCTTGTTGAATCATCCGAAATACCTCCTTCCGCTCTCATGTTATAGTGCTTTCTCGACAATTTCGACGAGTCGCCAGTGTTTGTCCTTGCTTAAAGGTCGTGTTTCCATTATTTTAACACGATCGCCAATTTCACATGTATTTAGCTCATCATGCGCTTTAAATTTAACGGTTTTTTTAATTCGCTTTTTATATAGTGAATGAATCCCGAATGTTTGAACAGCAACAACGATTGTTTTGTCCATTTTATCGCTGACTACCTTACCCACTCGCGTCTTTCTATCATTTCTTTCTATCATCAGCTAAAGCTCCTTTTCATTTATTACGATCTTTCAGCCACGATACGTTCCTGGATAATCGTTTTTACCCGGGCATATGTTTTTTTGATATCGCGGATTCGCATTGGATTTTCCAACTGTCCGGTTGCATGCTGAAATTTCAAATTGAATAACTCTTCTTTAATATCACCCAGTTTTACTTCTAATTCCATACTTGTTAATTCTCTTAATTCGCTCGGTTTCATGATTCACCACCCACTTCTTGTGCTTCCTGATCTTCACGAGTGATAAACTTTGTTTTGATCGGTAATTTGTGTTGAGCAAGACGCATCGCCTCACGAGCTACATCTTCAGGTATCCCGGCAATCTCAAACAATACACGACCTGGTTTCACCACTGCTACCCAATATTCTGGCGTTCCTTTACCGGAACCCATTCGCGTCTCGGCTGGCTTTGATGTGACTGGTTTATCGGGGAAAATTTTGATCCAAACTTTTCCACCTCTTTTTACATATCGTGTCATGGCAACACGGGCTGCCTCAATTTGATTTGACGTAATCCATGCTGGTTCCAATGCTTGGACTCCGTAATCACCATAGGTTATTTTGTTGCCACGAAGGGCTTTTCCCTTCATGCGGCCTCTGTGTACTTTTCTGCGTTTTACGCGCTTTGGCATTAACATACTTTTGTCCTCCTCTCTTTAGTTTTCAGTCCGGTTCGTAGGAGCTTTTCGTCGAGAACTTTTTTTAGGTTTGGCATCTGCTTCAGCAACGGCTAAAACATCTTCTCTTCCTGTTAGGATCTCTCCTTTATTTATCCATACTTTTACGCCTAATTTCCCATAAGTCGTATCCGCTTCGGCGAATCCGTAGCTAATATCGGCTCTGAGTGTATGTAGCGGCACACTGCCTTGAGAGTAATGTTCGTTTCTTGCCATTTCGGCACCATTCAAACGTCCGGAAACAGCAGTTTTGACACCTTTTGCTCCAGCTCTCATGGTTCGTTGCATCGATTGTTTCATGGCCCGTCTAAACGAAATACGTCGTTCCAATTGTGATGCGATATTCTCAGCAACCAGCTGGGCATCGACATCAATATTTTTAACTTCAACAATGTTAATAAACACTGTTTTCGCAATCATTTTTTCTAATTCCAGTCTTAAGGCATCAATTCCTGCCCCACCTCGACCAATGATCATTCCTGGTTTCGCGGTGTAAATATGCACGCGCACCTTATTCCCAAATCGTTCGATCACAATTTTGGAAATGCCTGCCTGAAATTGACTTTCTTTGATGTATTTACGCATCTGAAAATCTTCTATCAAACAATCTGCAAAATTCTTGTCATTTGCAAACCATTTTGCATTCCAGTCTTTAATGACGCCAACTCTTAATCCATGTGGATTGACTTTTTGACCCAAAAACGTACCCTCCTTACTCTTTTTCTTTCAATACGGCTGTAATATGCGACGATCGTTTTCGAATAACTGTTGCTCGTCCCTGTGCACCCGCTCTAAATCGCTTCATTGTTGGCCCTTGATTGGCATACACCTGGTCAACATATAAATTTTCAACATTCATATTATAGTTGTTTTCAGCATTGGCCAAGGCCGATTTTACGACTTTTTCAATAATACCGGCGGCCTTATTTGGTGTTAATGCTAAAATACTTAACGCTTCTCCCATGCTTTTTCCTCTGATTAAATCAGCCACTAACTTAGCCTTCCGGGATGAAACACGCACATATTTAGCTGTTGCTTTTGCTTCCATTGCTTTACCTCCTCCTGGCTATCTTAATTTCGATTTCTTTTCTCCGGCATGGCCACGAAATGTTCGTGTTGGAGCGAATTCGCCTATTTTATGTCCGACCATATCTTCTGTTACGTAGACTGGTACATGCTTACGCCCATCATGAACAGCGATGGTATGTCCGACCATTTGCGGAAAAAGTGTGGAACTACGTGACCACGTTTTAACAACTTTCTTTTCCCCTTTTTTATTCATTGCTTCTATTCGGCTTAATAATCTTTCTTCAACAAAAGGTCCTTTTTTCATTGATCTACCCATTGTCAACCTCCTCTCGCTTAGCTTACTTTATTTCGTTCGTGATCTGACAATATATTTATCGGATACTTTATTCTTCTTCCGTGTTTTGTAACCCATTGTCGGTTTACCCCAAGGTGTTAATGGACTTGGTAGCCCGATCGGGGTTCGACCTTCACCACCACCATGGGGATGATCATTGGGATTCATAACGGAACCGCGAACGGTTGGACGAATGCCCATATGGCGTTTTTTTCCAGCCTTACCAATCCGGACGTTTTGATGATCGATGTTACCAACCTGGCCAATCGTGGCCCGACATTCAAGTCTGACCATGCGCATTTCGCCTGACGGCATTCGTAGGGTTGCATAGCCTTTTTCCTTGGCCATAAGTTGGGCACTGACACCAGCTGAACGCACGAGTTGTCCGCCTTTTCCTGCTTTCATCTCAACGTTATGTACAGTTGTTCCAATGGGAAGGTTTTGTAGTGGTAAACAATTCCCGATTTTAATATCTGACTCTGGACCGGAGAAGACAACGTCGCCAACTTTTAATTTTAATGGGGCAATGATGTATCTTTTTTCGCCATCCGCATAGTGGACAAGAGCAATGTTGGAAGATCGATTTGGATCGTACTCGATCCCGGCAATCTTACCCGGAACATTATCTTTGTTCCGCTTAAAATCGATGATCCGATACTTCCGCTTGGCACCACCACCGCGGTGACGAACCGTGATTCGTCCGTAGACGTTTCGCCCGGCATGTTTTTTAAGCGGTTCTAACAATGATTTTTCTGGTTCTTTTTTAGTAACTTCTTCGAACGTATTAACGCTCATATTTCGTCGTCCTGGGGACGTTGGTTTATATTTTTTTATACCCATATTACGCTTCCTCCTTAATCGTTTTACTCTTTCTGATCGAACTCAATTCTTAGACACCTTCAAAGAATTGGATTCCCTTACTTTCTGGAGTCAGTTTTACGATGGCTTTTTTCCAATCGGCTCTCTTTCCTACAAATCGTCCGGTTCGTTTCACTTTCCCCTTCATATTCATAGTCGTTACCTTTTCAACTTTTACTCCAAATATTTCTTCAACAGCATTTTTAATTTCGATCTTATTGGCTCTCTTATCGACTTTAAATGTGAACTTTTTGTCTTCTGCTGCCTCCATACTACGTTCCGTAATAATTGGCTTCATAATTATATCGCGAGGATTCTTAATCATGCGTACACCTCCTCAATTTTTTCTAAAGCGGCTCGTGTCATCACGAGGTAATCATATTTCAACATGTCATAGACATTGAGCTCATTGACTGTTGTAGTTGTTACACCGGGGATATTATTGGTTGAACGCATCACATGGAGGTCATTTTCCGCTAATACGATCAAGGCCTTATTAATATCAACCGTCTTTAAAAAGGCAATAATTTCTTTTGTTTTTGGTGCTTCCATCACAAGTTGGTCAAGAATCCGCAATTCTTCTTCCTGGGCTTTTGCTGAAAAGACAGATTTCATTGCGAGTGCTCTAACCTTACGATTGATTTTTTTACTATAGTCACGTGGTTTCGGCGCGAAAACAACCCCGCCACCCTTCCAAATTGGTGAGCGAATCGTTCCCGCCCGGGCCCGACCTGTTCCTTTTTGGCGCCACGGTTTACGACCGCCACCGCGAACTTCCGCTCGGGTTTTGGCTGCTTTTGTTCCCTGTCTTCGATTGGCCAGCAAGGCGACAACCACTTCATGAACCACGACTTCGTTAGGTTCAATTCCAAATACGGCTTCGCTTAGGTCCGTTTCTCCGACTACATTTCCTTTTACATCTATAATGTCTATTTTAGGCATTTATATTCCTCCTTTCAGGCTTAATTTACTAGGCTTTAACACTGGTTTTAATGGTAACCACAGACCCTCTGATTCCGGGTACGGCACCTTTAATCAAGATGACATTGTTGTCGACATCGACTTTAACCACTTGCAAATTAAGGGCTGTTACATTCTTATTCCCCATTTGTCCAGGTAGTTTTTTGCCTTTTGGCACTTTTCCCGGTGTTGCTGAAGATCCCATCGAACCTGGTCGGCGGTGATATTTGGAACCATGACTCATCGGTCCTCTCGCTTGGTTATGCCGTTTAATATTGCCTTGGAATCCCTTACCTTTTGATTTCCCGGAAATATCAACGCGCTCACCAGCAACGAAGAGATCAGCCAAGATCACCTGACCCGTTTCATATCCAGCATAATCATCAAGCTTGAATTCGCGGATTAATTTTTTATACTCAATACCATTTTTATCATAATGCCCTTTTACGGGCTTCGTCATGCGACGCTCTTTTACTTGACCATAAGCCAGCTGCAAGGCCTCATATCCATCAACTTCCATTGTTTTCTTTTGCACGACCACACAAGGGCCCGCTTCAACAACAGTCACCGGAATTGCGCGGTCGTTTTCGTCGAAAACTTGCGTCATTCCAATTTTCTTTCCAATAATTGCTTTTTTCATTTTTCCTCCTAAATATCATTGGATTGCCAGGCAATCATAATACCATTGGGATCTATAGTTTGATTTCTATATCAACGCCAGCTGGTAAATTTAAACGCATTAGTGCATCAACGGTTTTTGGTGTCGGGTTTAAAATATCAATTAATCGTTTATGCGTGCGCATTTCAAATTGTTCTCTCGCATCCTTGTACTTGTGAACGGCTCGTAAAATGGTAATAATTTCTTTGTCCGTGGGCAGTGGGATCGGGCCTGAGACACCGGCACCCGTTCGCTTCGCCGTTTCGACGATTCGTTCCGCCGATTGATCCAAAATTTTGTGATCAAAGGCTTTTAGTCTGATTCTAATCTTTTGTTTTGCCATACCTAAATCTTACCTCCTTATTTTTTTATCTTATTTAGGTAAAAAATCATTGTCAACTCATCCGGGTGTTTCATTTTCTTTTTTTTGAAAATAGCTTTCTATTTTCCCCGACGACACTGATCCCCGTCCGATTCAAAGATCGGGACGTACTCCGCGTAAAAGACCTGTTAAAGGCAACAGCAACCTTACGTTTCATCGCTTTATCTTAACCTTTAGCATTATACATAAAAAAAACGCTTAGTGCAAGCGTTTTTTCGTTTTTTTAATTATTTAATATTTTCCCAAGTGGGGTATCGAGAAAATAGATTCCCGTCCCCTGCAAACCCAAATGAGCGGCGAGGACACAACCAATCGGAACCGGCTCAATCCGCTTAACCCCCATCGTCACTAGGGCTTCACGGTATTCATCGACCGCTTTCATGGCCCCGGTATAAGCAATCCCCACCCTTTGGTCAAGATTATCGACGATTTCCTCACTGACCATCTCAATGATCTTTTTTTGGGCTTTCTTACTTCCTCTAAATTTACCGACAATCTTTAACTCTCCCTCTTCAACCGATACGATCGGGTGAATCTTTAAAAAGCCACCGACGACGGCCGTCCCTTTGGAGATCCGGCCGCCCCGATAGAGCCAATTTAAGTCCTCAATACTAAAGAAGAAACGGGTATGGGGAATAATTTTTTCGGCCATGGTCACTAATTCCTCAAGCTTTTTCCCTTCATCCATGGCATCGAGCAAGCGCTCGGCGATCAAGGCAATCCCACCACCACTTTGACGACTATCCACAATTTCACATTGAAAATCCGGATACTTATGCTTGACATCCTTTAAAACCAGTTGGCCGGTCGCGTAACTGCCCGACAGTTTTGATGAAAAAGCCAGATATAAACAGGCTTGGCCTTTTTTGGCGTAGGCCTCAAAGTAGTCGTAAAAATCACTGGGTGTGACTTGCGAGCTGGTCGGAACGATGTCTTGGCGCATAAACTCATTCATTTGTTCAAGATTGATATCCCGCTTATCCCGGTAGACTTTCCCCTCAATAATGACATTGAGCGAAACCATGTCAAGTTTTGGATGGTTTCGATAGGCTTCTGATAAATCACACATGCTATCAATTAATAATTTCATCGACTCTTTTTTCCTTCCCCGTCACTTTTTTTAAAAAAAATCATCTCAAAATTGAGATGATTTAAAATGTCTAAGTGGAGCCCTCATCCGGAGTTGAACCGGAGACCCCCACCTTACCATGGTGGTGCTCTACCGACTGAGCTATGAGGGCATATTGTAAATGGTGGGAGAAGACGGATTCGAACCATCGAAGACGTTGTCAACGGATTTACAGTCCGCCCCCTTTAGCCACTCGGGCATTCTCCCATTATATTATTGATTACAGCCCCTATATAATAATCCGAATTTTTAATTTTGTCAATCCTTTTCTTGAAAATAAACAACTAATTTTTTTTTCATCCTTTAGTCCTTATTCCTCTGTCCGCATGGCTTTAAATTTTGCCAAGGTTTCAGCGTCCATAAAATCTTGAAGCTGGAGGTTCTTTCGGGCCGGACGATTGTTTTTATGGGCCTCAATCGTTTTGCATGTGGCTCTCATTTCTTCCATCAACTCGCGAGCGGCAATCCGAATTGCCCCATTAGCTAGGACCATCCGCTGCAAGGTATAATCAGAGGTTACCACCTGTACATTGTAGAGGCGGGGCAGGTCAAAGACGAGTTTTTCGATATAGGAATCGGCCGTCTTGTTTTTCTCAGTATAGATAATCGTCATTTTCCCCATCATGACCTTACGATCAAAATGGGAATCATGTTTGTAGGCATCAAAAACAAGAATAATATCAATCCCTTTAAAACCACCGTAACTGGCTAATAAGTGGATTAGTCGCTCGCGCGCTTCCTCCAGCTTGATCTTTGCCAGCTGTTCAAGTTCATCATCGCCATGGATGACATTGTAGCCATCCACGATTAATATGGTTTTCATTGATGGCGTTGTTTGGCTGCCTCGGATAAGATAATCGCCGCCGCTGCTGACGCATTAAAGGATTCAATCTCACCATAAATAGGAATGGTCACAAAAAAATCACATTGTTTCTTAACGCTGTCGCTCAAACCAGAGCCTTCATTGCCAATGACAACCGCCATGGCGCCGCGGTAGTCAGCCTCATAATAATTTTTCCCTTGGGTATCCGCCCCAGCAATCCAAAAGCCTTTCTTTTTTAATTCGTCAAGCGTTTGGCTTAAATTATTGACTTTGACAATTGGTGTATGGGAAACTGCACCGGATGAGGCTTTTACCGAAACCGCCGTCAGTGATGCCGACCGTCGCTTGGGAATAATCACCCCATCGGCCCCACAAAGATTGGCCGAGCGAATGATCGCCCCGAGATTATGGGGGTCGGTTAAATGGTCGAGAATAACGACAAAAGGATCGCGACCCTTTTTAGCAGCTAAAGCTAGGACATCCTCGAGGCTGCTGTATGGAAAGGGCGCCATTAAAGCAGCTACGCCTTGGTGGACTTGGCCATCGGCTAAATATTCCAGCTTCGCCTTGTCGGTTGACTGAACAATGATATTTTTTCGTTTGGCTTGGTCACGAATCCGTTTCATGGTATGGTCGGTATTATCCTTTAAGACCAGTAGCTTATCGATTCCTTGGTCCGACCGGAGTGCTTCGAGTACGGGGTTTTTACCGACGATGACAAAGACATCATCCTCTTTGTCCGCCCGGTTAGAACCCTTATCTTTTGGGTCAAAGCGGCCTTTTTCTTCTTCTTTAAAGGCCTCGGTAGCCTTATTTTTAGCCCCACCTTTTCGGGCTTTATAGGCACCATCATTTCTTTTCTTACTTGGTTTTTTCATCATTATTCCCTTCTGTATTCACTTCTATTTAATCTTTTTCTTTTTTCCGTGGTGGCAAGGCCCCGTAGTACTGGTAGTAGTAGGCTTTTATATCTCCGTTATAGAGCTTGCGATTCTTGGTCGCGTCCTCTTTAAAATATTTTTCGAATTTTTCGTACGAGGTGATAATAAAATAGGACCAATGCTCTAAGGAACGAAAGGCCTTGCCCATGTCGGCGTAGAGGCGTTGAATTCCTTTTTCCTCACCGACGCGCTCCCCATAAGGGGGATTGGTGATGATCACACCGTATTTTTTCTGGCTTTCAAGGGCTTGAACCGGCAATTTTTGAAAGGCGACATAATCTGCTACCCCGGCCAGCTCGGCATTATGCCTGGCCTGCTTAAGGGCTTTGGCGTCGACATCGGATCCAAGGAGGAGAAAACGCTCATCGTTGATCGCCTCCTCAGCCTCAACACTGGCCTGGGCCCAGACCGATTGGGGGATAAAACCCCACTCTTCCGAGATAAAGGCCCGGTTGCGACCAGGGGCCATGTTTTTGCCCATCAAGGCCGCTTCAATGACAATGGTCCCCGACCCGCAAAGGGGGTCCATGAAATAGCGATGGGGTTTCCACCGCGACAAATAAATCAAGGCGGCCGCAATGGTCTCTTTGATTGGCGCCTCATTGCCATATTCACGGTAGCCCCGGCGATTTAAACCAGCCCCACTGGTGTCGATAGCTAGGGTCACCTGGTCTTTTAAGATCTGGATATGAATGGGATATTTCCCGCCTGTTTCTTCAAACCAATCGACGTGATAGGTTTGTTTTAAGGACTCAACCACAGCTTTTTTAACGATCCGCTGGCCGTCTGACTTGCTAAAAAGAGTCGATTTGATCGAGGTTATTTTAGCCGCGGGAAACTCCCCATCAATAGGGATATACTTAGCCCAATCCAAGGCCTTGGTTTCTTCAAAGAGCTGATCAAAGGTGACGGCTGTAAAGGTCCCAACCTTTAATAAGACCCGGTCGGCGCAGCGTAGCCATAAATTTGATCTGGCGATGGCATCAAGAGGGCCGGAGTAGTGGATTTTACCATTTTCTACTTTATTGATTTCGTAGCCTAATTTTTTTATTTCGTCTTTAACCACCGCTTCGAGGCCAAAGGCCACGGTCGCAATTAAATCAACATTATTTATCATATTTTTCCTTTATTATTTATTTTTACATTTAATTATAGCATAAGTTCTTTAAGTCGTTCATTAAAATAACCGGCTTTATCATCCAAGCCGGCCATCCCTTAGAATTTTTTCAATTCCTGATCCCGCCGAAAGACTAGAAAACCCAAATAATCATCTCTCTGATAGGTCGCAATCTGCTTGCCAAACTTCTTCTTCATCATCACCAAATTCGTTGCATAGCCTTTTTCTTGCCAGCTTTTAGCCGCTTTGATGACCTCGACAAGGGCTTCTTTAGGATCATAAAATATAACGATCTTTTGGTCTTGACGACTCGGAAGTAAGTCTTCTTCCTTTAAAATTTCAATAATTCGCTCAAAGCCAATTGAAAAACCCACCGCCGGGATTGGCTGTTTTTGGTAGCGGCCAATCATATTATCATAGCGGCCACCACCGGCAATGGAATAGCCATAGGGGCCATAGGCCACTTCAAAAATAAGGCCGGTGTAGTAGCCCATCCCGCGAATCAGGGAAAAATCAAATTCGATTTTATACTGACCATCAGAAAGCTGGTCTACCGCCTCCATAACGGTCTTTAAGTCGCTTGTAATGGTCTGGTCGGCCACCCACTCATCTAAATTTTCTAAGTCAAGGCTCGTCACGCAAGCCATCAAGGCCTCAACGGCTTGGGGCGGATAGTCTTTTTCAGCCAGTTCTTTTTTGACCCCATCGGTCCCAATCTTATCACGTTTATCGAGGGCAATGCAGACACTGGCTATTTCGGTCTTGGCAAAGCCAACCTTTTCAATAACCTGACTAAGGAGCTGGCGGTGATTAATTTTAATGGTAAAGCCATCAAGGCCTAAGTCAATTAAGGCCTTAGCAGTCGTGTCGATCAGTTCAATCTCAGCATTGATCGACGAATCGCCAACAATATCGATATCACATTGTTTAAAAGACCGAAAGCGGCCTTTTTGCGGCCGTTCGGCCCGAAAGACATTGCCTATTTGAATGGCTTTAAAGGGCATCTCTAAAAGGGCTTGGTTGTTGGCATAAAAGCGGCTCAGGGGAAGGGTTAAATCAAAGCGCAAGCCCAGGTCACAAAGATCGTCAACCTGTGAGTCCGCAGTCGGCTTTAGTTTCCGCCCCCGTTTAAGGATGGTAAAGAGCATCTTTAAGTTCTCGCCCCCCTCACTGCCAAGAAGGAGGTCTAAGTTCTCCATGATCGGCGTCTCAATTCGGCTAAAGCCATGAGCCCGATAACGCTTTAAAATTTTTTTTTCTAATTCATCCCGAAGACCCATGTCCTCGGGTAAGATATCGCGGCTGCCGCGAACAGGATTTGAATTTTTCATCAGGTCAGTCCACCAGGTTGACTTGCTTAAAGGCTTTTTTCCCTTTTTTAAGGACCAGCTGGTCGTCACTAAAGTCAGCTTCCGTAAAAGTAGCCTTAAAATCACGGACCTTGTTACCATTGACCAAGACACCCCCTTGGTCAACCAGACGGCGACCCTCACTTCGGGTCTTAATCAACTTAGCCACTTGCAAAAGGCTGATAATATCAATCCCCTCTTCTAAATCACTTCGCTGTAAGTCAACACTAGGAATGTCGGCATCGCCCTGGCCCCCAGCAAAGAGGCGGCGAGCGGCGGCTTGGGCTTCCTTGGCGGCCTCTTCACTGTGAATCATGGCCGTGACCTCGTAGGCCAAGCGCTCCTTGCTCTTATTAATCTCGGCTCCTTCAGCATTAGCCAAGGCTCGGACCTCGTCCATGGGCAAGAAAGTCAGCAGGGATAGGCATTTCTCGACATCGGCATCGGCGATATTACGCCAATATTGGTAAAAGTCATAGGGACTGGTTTTTTCCGGGTCAAGCCATAGGGCCCCCTTGGCGGTTTTGCCCATTTTCGTCCCCTCACTGGTGGTGAGAATTGAAAAGGTCATCCCATAAGCTTGCTTGTTAACTTTCCGCCTGATCAAGTCAGTCCCAGCGATAATATTTGACCATTGGTCATTACCGCCAAACTGCATCTTACAATCATATTTTTCATTAAGGACATAAAAATCATAGGCCTGCAAGAGCATGTAATTAAATTCCAAGAAGGTTAAACCTTTTTCTAATCTCGACTTGTAGCAATCAGCCGTCAACATCCGATTAACGGAAAAATGAGCGCCTATCTCTCTTAAGAAGTTAATATAGTTTAAGTCGAGTAACCAATCGGCATTGTTAACCATCAGGGCCTGGTCATCTTCAAAGCTCAAGAATTTTTCAAATACTTTTTTAAATTTCTCGCCATTTTCAGCAATTCGCTCGGCGGTCATCACTTGGCGCATATCAGTTCGCCCGGATGGGTCACCAATCATGGTTGTCCCGCCACCGATTAAAGCAATCGGTCGATGGCCGTGGCGCTGCATGTGGGCCATCACCATAATCTGAATAAAATGCCCAATATGCAAAGAATCAGCAGTTGGATCAAAACCAATATAAAAGCTAACCGACTCTTGGGCTAACAACTTCTTTATCTCATCTTCATGGGTAGCTTGCTCCATGAAGCCGCGCTCTGCTAATACATCAAAAACATTTTCCACGTCGTTCCTCCATTATTTTTATTCTAATTCGCTCGCGCCAATTATGGTCGCTGCTTGCTTCTTTTCGAGTCGCTTCAGGCCCTCTTCTAAGAAGACCTTGATCACCGCAAAGACCGGAATGGCAACAAACATCCCTAGGACACCAAAGACACTGCCTCCAACGACCACACTGACAAGGACCCAAAAAGGATTAAGCTCGACAATTTTTCCCAGTACATTGGGGGCTAGGACATTGCCATCAAATTGCTGGAGAACTAAGATCAAGATACCAACCCACAAAGCCCGAATGGGGCTTTCTATCAGGGTAATGAGGACCGCCGGTACCGCTCCGATGATCGGCCCAAAATAAGGAATCATGTTGGTCACCGCAATGATCATGGCAAATAAGGGGGCATAATCGACGCCGATGATTAAAAGGCCTAAGTAAAATAGCAAACCAATAAAGATCGAGGTAAAGATTTTCCCCGAAAAATATTTATAAAAAATATCATCAATCGTCACCACCGCCCACTGGAGACCCGAGTAGAGTTTTTCGCTTAGGATCACCTTGGCAAAGCGATCAACCTGTTCAATAATCTTTTCTTTATCGAGCATGGTATATAAACCAATGAAAAAAACAATAAAGAATGATATAATGAAGCCAACCGTTCCCTTGATGACAAGAAAGGCCGCATCCCGAATGCCCATAAAGGTTTCGGAGCTGACCCCAAGTGACGAAATCAACAAATTCATCATATCCAGTGAGGTCATATTTTGAAAATAGATCAGGGCATTTTGAAGACTTTGCAAGATTTCCTGTGAGGCCCCACCATGGGCAATGCTCCGGCCTAGAAACTCGTTGATCACCGCTAAAAAATTAGGGGTCTTAATGATCAAGCCGGTCAGACTATCGATAATCGAGGGAATCGCGGCATTGAAGAATAGCACAACTAGGCCAAGACTGACCATATAGACAAACAAGGTTGCGAAGAGGCGGACCATCTTGGGTTTCTTCTGAGCCTTTTCGAAGATTTTAAAAATAAAGCGTTCCACTCCCTGCATGGGCCGAAAGAGAAAATAGGCCACCACGACACCAATTAAAATCGGCATTAAGATCGATACAACACTTTGCAAAAATAGATTGATATTGTAAAAAATACTCCCAAAACTATCCAGTAATTTGTAAAAAAGAATGATCAGGATAACACCTAGAAATAGAGTCCCGTAACGCTTCATGAATTCTTTATCTTTAATAAATTTCACTTTATCCCCCTCGATTAAATCTGTTTTCTATTTTAACACGATCCTTAAGAAAAACAAGCTAATTATAAGCTATCATCCTTAAATTAAAAAATCTTTGGCTAATTTAGCCTTTTCTTAAAGTTTTTCTTGTAAATTAGCCTAGAATGCCTTATATTCTGATTGTAGAAAAATTTCGATAGGAGCAACAATGATCTATATAGCCATCATTCTTTTTACCATTTTCCTTGATCAATATACTAAATTCTTAGTCCTTAAGTATTTAGAACCTCTTGATACCTACCCGATTATTATCAATGTCTTTCACCTGACCTATGTTGAAAATACCGGCGCTGCCTTTAGTCTCTTTTCCAATATGCAAGCCTTTCTGATCCTGATCACCTTTATTTTCACTTTAATATTAGCCTATGTCCTCTATAAAACACCAAAAATTAGAGCCAATCTTTGGGTTAATCTTTCCCTTGCCCTAATTATCGGTGGGGCGATTGGCAATTTCATCGATCGTTTGCGGTTAAATTTTGTCGTTGATTTTATTGACTTTCGCCTTATTAATTTTGCCGTTTTTAATTTTGCCGATGTTTTTGTTGTCCTGGGTAGTTTTTCATTACTCATTGCCCTGATTATCAATAAAGATCTTTTAGATGAGCAAAGCTTCTTGCAGCCTTAAGCTTAACAATTTTTAGTCTGATAAAGGTTCTGGTAGCCTCCTTTAAGCCTTGCATAGGCCTCAGCCGCGCCTAAAGAATCGGCGAAGTAACCGACTAGGGTCGACCCGCTCCCGGTCATCACGGCGGCTTGAGCCCCTTGGTCTAGTAAATCTTCTTTGATCTTTTGGAGCTGGGGATAAGCCTTAAAAAGCGGTTTTTCAAAGACATTGCCCATACAGGAGAAGTCAATTTGTCCCTTTTCAATGCTTTTAATCAAGCCAGCAATGTCGGGGCGATCATTGGTCTTTCCTAAATCCAATTGTTTAAAAGCCCAGCCGGTATTGATGGAAAGATCAGGTTTTATCAGAATCATCTGCCTACAACCTAGGCCCTCAAGTGGGCTTATTTTTTCCCCAATGCCCTCAACCAGGGCCGTCCCGCCATAAAGGCAATAGGGAATGTCGGCACCAATGGTCACACCGATTGAGGCTAATTCGGCTCGTGTCGCCCCGACCTTAAACAATTGGTTTAGGGCCAGCAAGGTCGTCGCGGCATCGCTACTACCCCCGGCTAAGCCGGCCCCATGGGGAACCACTTTTTTTAAATGGATGGTCAGGCCTTTATTAACACCATAGTGGCTAATGAATTTTTGGGCCGCTTTGACCACCAGATTTTGCGCATCGAGAGGGATATCAAGGCTATCCGATGATAAAAAAATTCCAGAATCCCCGATTGAAAATTCCAGAACATCTGCTAAATCAATGCTACAGTTAACCATCTTCATGTCATGATAACCATCCTGACGCTTTCTCAGGACATCAAGAGCTAGATTAACCTTAGCATAGGCTTTCATTGTAATTTTATCCATATTTTTCACCCTAATTTTATAATCGATTTTCATTATACCATATTTTTCATTCCCCATAAAAGAAAAAAGGAGATTTTATGTTTGCTCATTTTAAGAACGATTGGGAAATTCCCATCCAAAAAGAATTTAATAAAGAATACTTTTCCGATCTTCGTTCCTTTCTAAACCGCGAATATCAACACCACCAGGTTTATCCACCAATGGCCGATATCTTTAATGCTTTTAGGCAAACGTCACTATCTCAAACAAAGGCTTGTATCATCGGCCAGGACCCTTATCATGGCTATGGCCAATCCCATGGCCTGGCTTTTTCAGTCAAAGCACCGGTCCCCATCCCGCCCTCGCTTGCCAATATCTACAAAGAGTTGCAGGCCGATCTGGGCCTTTCGATCCCCAGTCACGGTTGCCTTGATGAGTGGACGGGTCAGGGAGTCCTCCTTTTAAATGCCGTTTTAACCGTTCGTGCTAAAACACCCGGGTCCCACCGACAAAAAGGCTGGGAGCGCTTCACCGGGCAAATGATTAAAGAGCTCAATAACCAAGACCGGACCATTGTCTTTATTTTGTGGGGTCGCCAGGCCCAAGCCCACCAAAGTCTAATCACCAATCCCCTCCACCGCCTAATCCTGTCCTCTCACCCTAGCCCCCTATCAGCCCATCGCAGTTTTTTTGGCAGCCGCCCTTTTTCCAAAACCAATGCTTTTTTAAGGGCCTCCGGCCAAGAGCCAATTGATTGGACGCTTAGCTAAGGCCGAGGGCTTTTCGTTGACCAAGTATTTCTTCATAAGACAATTGACCCGGGGCTGTTTGTTTCTTTCCGGCGGCAAAGCTTAAGGAGCCCCCACAAAACTCTGGGGCAATACGAGTGATCCGCCCAAGCGGGCCCATGGCAATTACAATCAGTGGCTTTGGTGTTTTTTTTCCGTAGTCAAGGCTTAAGCCAATCAGCCGGCGCAGATCAGCTAAGGAGCCTGTATGAATCGCTATTTTAAAAACATCAGCCTGATTAAGACACATCTGATCAAGCCGATTAATCAGCAATTCATCGGCCGGTGTCTTTTTAAAATTATGATAGGACAGAATTTTTTTAACTGCCGAGCCGGCCAGCATCTTATCAATTTCTGCTAAAAAATAAGGATCATTATCGAGCTCGATGTCAATATAATCGATCAAACCACTTTTAATCGCTGCCTTGATCTTTTCCAAGCGAACCTGATCGGACACATGGGAGACCCCGCCTTCGCGGGCATTTCGAAAGGTGTAAATCAAGGCCTTTTCCCTAACTAAGCTACAGATTTCTTTAAGGTAGTCACCTTCAGTTTTTAAAGCATCCTTAAAATAATCCCGTCGCCATTCAAAAAAACCATAGTTTTTACCGAGTCCTTCATTAATCTCATTCTCTAGGACTTGCATGTTTTCCCCGGTTAGAGGCATACATAGACCATAGTTATTTTTTCTTATTTCTTTTTTCATCTCACGCCTTTCTTATTTATAATCCGCAACACTTTTATCACATATACTTTTTTCATTTAAATATTCTGTAATGGCGTTAGAGCTATAAGCTATCATTCCTTTTGCTACTTGATGAAGTAATACGCTGTTGTTTTCAATCAATCCCGCCTCTTCTATGTCTCTTAACCAATCAGGATGGGCATCGCCATCCGTTCCTTCTAAATAAAATTTATCTAACTCTGACAATGCTATTTTTTCCTCTTCATTAATCCTTCCTTCAGCTACTTGATAGGCGTATTCAATGGCTATTATGATCTTATCAACACTCGCTAAGGATCTGCGTTCTTCCGCTTGATAGTTGATTATCTCTTCACCATTCTTCGTGACATAAAGGGATGTGGTTTCCGGATTTTTCTTTAAAAAATTCTCAACATATTTCAGGCATCCCTTAAAACATAATAACTAGCCGATCCAAAAATTATAGAAATAAAAAGTAAAGCAATTAATCCTTTCTTTGTGGAAATCTTTTTTTCTGATAAAATGATAAGCAGACCAGCAATTATTATAACTAACCATGCCTTTATATCTAGGGTGATAATCACTATTGCTGCTGCACTTAAAACAAGTATTAGCCCTATTATTTAGAAAATCCTCCATTTACTCATGTTCATAGCATATTCTCTTTCTCTTTTCACCGATTAGGTATTTATTTTGATATTTTTATTTTAACTAGAGCGAGTCATTTTACTTGTCTTTTTTTAATATTTTATCTGTTTGAATGACTATATCTTGCAAACCCATAGAATAATTATCTTTTTTTCGGGTATATACTTTGATAATTAAACACCTGTCTTAGCAAAATTATATTATTTTCTTGTTAAATTATATCATATTAAGAGGTGATAAGAATGGATCATTTTTGCACAAACTGTGGAGCTCCGCTTCACCCAAAAGCAAAATTCTGCCGCTTTTGTGGTAATAAAAAGCCCCAAGCTACTAAGAAATCGCTCGTTAAAGAGCCGGATACCACCAATCAAAATAGTCCCTGCCCCTTCTGTGGCAAAGATCTTTCACCAGATAAACCTTTTTGCACCAGTTGCGGCAAACTCACCCAAGATAGCCATTCCCCACCGCCACCAATTAAAGAGTCCCAAGTTCAAGCAAATAAAACCGTAAAGCAAACAGAAAATCCGGCAAAACAAGCTCCTAAAAAGATGATTCAAAAGAAGATAGGACCTAAAAAAATATGGCTATCGGTAACGGCCATCATCCTCGTCTTTTCCCTAACCCTAGCCCTGATCATTCCTCGGCAAATCGCCTTATCACGAGACGTCAGTCGGCAAATTGATCAACCCGACCAAGCGGTTTTTACTGAAGGTGAAACTATCGCACAAGGTACCATCAGCCCCGAGGGCGGGACTATTAAATCAACTGATGAAAAAGTAAAAATGACCTTTGATGGGCTTTGTCTTAACGATCAGGTCGAGGCAGAGATTATTCAGTTAACTGTCGACAACCCGCCCGAGGCTAGTATCTTAAATGTCTATGATTTTAAAACTGACGCCAAAGATGACATCACCGGTGTGGTCACCCTTGAGGTCCCCTATGATCCTGGGCTGATTCCAGCCGGGCGGACAGCCGCTGAATGTGTCAGTGGTGTTTATTACCATGATGACCTGCATGAATGGATCGAAGAAACTTATACCATTGATGAATCACGACATACGGTCCTCATTAAAACAAGCCATCTCTCTGCTCACGGGGCCCGAATTGCTTGGACTGATGAGGAGGAACGCTTGAGCGATCTTTTTATTGCCCTTTCTAAAGGAAGACCCGATGAGTATATCATTCCCATCAATTCTGAACGGGCCCTTAGCAAGCTAACCGAAGAAGAAATGATTGCCGTTTTTGACGAATTAAAGATGACCGGTATTGATGAC
>CAZWEU010000010.1:0-17062 GCA_964632785.1 uncultured Lachnospiraceae bacterium
AGCTGCTTAAATTTACTGCCGAGGAATTTACACACAAAAAAGGACTTGACTCTTTTTTTGATAAAAAAGGTTCTTTTTATGGTAAACTATAGGTACTATGGTTATCATAGTAGTTAAGTAAAAATAACGAATTTCGAAATGGAATTTGCCAAGTAAATTTCATCAGGAAGGATTGAATAAAATGAAAGAACCGTGTAAAAAATGTGGGAAGAAGTTAGGCTTTCTTGAGAAAAGCCATCGAATAGACAATGTCAAGCTGAATGTTAAATTTGATTCATTATGTGCTCCCTGTAATATGACCTTAAAAAAAGGGATTTCGAAAATAGAAGAGATGCATGAGTGGATGCGTGATCATCTGAGCGAGAATAAAGACGTTCAAAAAAATGGGATGGACTATGTTGAGGTTGATTTTTTGATCCTCCTGGCTGTGGAAGCTCTTTTTTCCCTTGAGCCGAACTATTATTTAGTCGAAAGTGATTTAAATCAAACCTTTATTGGTGGCGATGCCAAGAAGCAAGTCGACAAGCAAAGGGATATTGTCCGGATTGTTTACAAACTACTGGAATATGGCTTTATGGAAAACCTTAAGAAAAACCAATTGGATCAAATCCGCAGTTTTATCGCCTATATGATTCAAAATGAAGTTTATCTAGAGGAGATTGAAGTCAATGCCGGTGTCGATCAGGAACTTGTCAAAGCCAATGTCTTTATTAATCGCCGAGGAATGATTGTCGATGTGATCGCCTCACCTAAATTAATATTGATTTCTATTCCCGGTGATATGATTGTTGATTATGAGGTGGCGACCTCAGAGATTATTAATGAGATGACCTTTAACAACCTCTATTATCCATGGGTGCCAAAAAGAAAAGTGGTTTTGACCTTGATCTCCGAGAATTTATTGTTTTCATTGGCCAATGCCATTGATCGTTTTAATAAAAAAACAAGCCTCCTCTACCAGCAGATGAAAAAAGATAGCTTGGAGTATTTTAATAGTTGTGTGCTGGAAGACCTTAAAAAAATAAAGCCCGATGAATTTATTGAAGCCATTCATCTGGATTGTTTGCTTTTATGCATTGTTAAGAACTTAAAAAGCCAAAATCTCTTTTCCATGGAGGCCTTATTCGATCCCAAGGGAACGACCATTGAATTATTGTGGGCTTACTATAAGCGCAACCTTCGTAATATGGGGATTGATGACAATGAAACCTTGATTTCCTATATGCTCAAAAATTGCCTCTATGCCGAAGGCTTTAATATCAAGCATGGCAATAAGCCCAGTGACCGAGGTTGGGGGTTTTTCACGACCAAGGGCTACACTATTTACTTTCAAAGAAGTAGCCAGGTCTTCTTTATCTATACAGAAACCTTCCCTAACGCCGTTTACCATCCCTGCAACCGGGTTTCCTTTGAGAATAAGGAATACCTCCAGTTAATTATGAATAATGGGCCCGGCCGGGTTGATGATTATCAGGATTTAGATGAATTAATTTTTTATAGCGAGGAAGTTGAAACCATTAATCAGATGGAGGCCTTTTTTGAAAAGCATAACCTCTATTACCAGATGGAAACATTCTTGCGAAAACAAAAAGAAATCGAACGAAAAAGAGAGAAACGTCTGCAAGTCCAGCGAATTATCAACCATATTTTTACCGATTTTGGTTATTTGCCCTATTGCATTTATGACGAATGGTTTATGATTCAAAAAGAGCTCAAAGAAAGTGACTTGCTGCTTAATAAAATCATTACCATTGACGAAAAAGATAATAAGAATTACGCCATGAATGCCATCACCTATGCTCCTAAAATTATTGAGGCTTTTAACCGCGGGGCCGAAGACTGTCAAAAGTCACTGGAAATTGTCGAAGAATCAGTGGCCAAGGCCATGCTTTGGGTGAGCTTCCAAGAATCAATCACCGAAACTTTGTCCCAAGAATGGGTGAGGATTGCCGGTGAATTGTTAGAAGAAGGGGACAATACCCTATCAGCCTTTTTTAAGTATGTGAATTTAAAGAATATCGAGCCGGATAAGGTTTATTATATGGGCCTTTTTATCTATCACCTGA
Source organism: uncultured Lachnospiraceae bacterium (assembly GCA_964632785.1). GTDB lineage: Bacteria > Bacillota > Clostridia > Eubacteriales > Eubacteriaceae > Acetobacterium. The sequence continues at coordinate 2,067 of CAZWEU010000010.1, forward strand.
TGGACCGAGGGGTTCTTCCCGACCACAATTTTATCGATAATTACGAAGGGGCTGTAAGGGTCTTTCTAGAATGCCGCCGAGTCATGGCCGAACCAAAATTTGAAGGGAAAGTCAGACCCATGGAGGAACTTCTAGAGGCGACCAAGAAAAGTCCGCCAGAACAAAATTAAATGGTAAGGAGTGATATCGGTGCGAGTCCTATTGGTAGAAGATGAAAAGCCATTGGCAGCCGCCTTGGCGAGGATATTTGAAAAAAATAAAATACTAGTCGATGTGGTCAATGATGGGATTGAAGGAAAGATTTTGAGTGAAAATGATGTTTATGACGTCATAATCCTTGATATCATGCTTCCGGGCATGTCGGGACTGGAGATTTTAAAGTCCATTCGCGATGCCGGAAAGAATGTTCCAATCTTGTTATTGACGGCCAAAGACCACACTAAAGATAAGGTTGAGGGTCTTAATATGGGGGCTGACGATTATCTGGTTAAACCCTTTGTGACCGACGAGCTGATTGCCCGGGTCAGGGCTCTTGGTCGGCGGCCTTGGGAGGTCTACCAAGATAATATTATCCATTTTGCCGATATTGCCCTAAATATCAATAGTGGTGAGCTTTTGGTTCAGGGCTTGCCTAATAAATTGACGGCCAAAGAAGGCCAATTGCTGGAGATGTTTATTAGAAATCCGGGCATGACTATTTCCAAGGAGCAAATTCTCGATCGGATCTGGGGGATTGAAAGCTCGGCCATGGAAAACAGCGTTGAGATCTATGTCCATTACTTGCGCAAAAAAATAAGTAAGTCCCAGGTCTACATCAAGACGATTCGAGGTTTAGGCTATGTCTTGAGGGAGAAAGACCATGCAGAGCCTTAATAAATTAAAGATCAGTCTAACGCTTTTAAATACTGGAGTCCTCATTGGACTCCTATTATTTATTGCCGTCTTTCTCTACATTATCTTGAATGTCGACGCCGAAAATAATATTAATAATAATTTACAGATTTATTGTTCGCAACTGGCCAATGAAATTGATTTTTTGGAACGGCAAGAAGCCAATCAGCCGATTAGCGAAGAAGAAAAGAAAGGTTATCAAGAATATTCCAGAAGTTTAGGTCAAAATAATATTGCCTATATCATCTTTGATGAGACGAATACGGTGATCGACCAATCCTTGGCCCTCCCTTTTGAGGAGAATCAATTGCTGGAGGTCGCCAATCATTATTTTAAAGATAAGCGGGAAAAATATTTAATTTCTAACTTTAAAATGGATGATAAGGACTATAAGATCGCGACTTATCGGATTGTTAATAAAGATGGGGAACTTAAAACCATTCAAGTGATGAAAAACATGGAGGGTGAGCGGGCGATTTTGGAAAACACCCTGAAGATGATTAGCCTCGCCATGCTAGTCGGTGCTTTTTTATCCTTTGTTGGCGGTTATTTTTTATCGGGCCGGTCCTTGGTGCCGATTAAAAAAAATGTTGACCGCCAACAGGAGTTTTTGGCCGATGCTTCTCATGAGTTGCGGACCCCGATTTCGGTGATCCAGACTAATTTAGAAGTGGTCAGGGGGTCTGGCGGCGAAACAATCGATAGTCAAATGGTCTGGATTGATAATGCCTATGATGAGATCAATCGGATGAAGCACATCGTCGAAGACCTGATGTTTTTAGCCCGGGCAGAATCGGGCGACTTACTAATTGAGCCCCAAGCCATTGATTTGACCTTTCTGATCAAGGTTGTCAGTGAAAAAATGGTTCCCTTAGCCGGGAAAAAAGGCATTCAAATTATTAATAAAGTCGATGAGGACTTGGTCATTGTCGGGGATGAGAAACAAATTACCCAAGTCTTTGTCATCCTCCTCGACAATGCCATTAAGTACAGTGGCGAAAACACCATTATCCGCATTATGGCCAGCCAAAACACCTTGGGCATTGATGTGGCCGTGGTTGATCAGGGGATGGGCATTCCCCAAGCAGAAATTGAGCGCGTCACCCAGCGCTTTTATCGGGTCGATAAGGCCAGGTCGCGCAGTGAGGGTGGGACGGGCCTCGGCCTAGCCATTGCCAAATGGATCATCGACCAGCACCAGGCGGTTATGACCATTGAAAGTCCGGAACAAACCGGGACACGGATTAATTTACATTTTAATGAAGGAGATAAAAAATAATGACAAATTTAAAATTTTATGGTGAGCGAATTTTTACAGGCGCCGGAACGCTGGCGATCATTAAAGAGCTAGAGGCCAGTCGGGTTATGGTCGTCACCGGAAAAACAGCCATGTTTAAAAATGGGGCGATTGCCAGGATTGAAAAAATATTGACCGATCGCGACCTGCCCTACCAGATCTATTCCGGCATTGGGGCAAACCCCGATGTCGATGTGGTCTTAGATGGCCTAAAAAGCATGACCGCCTTTGATCCGGACCTGGTCATTGCCATTGGTGGCGGTTCAGCCATTGATGCAGCTAAGGTCATGACCCTCATGTGTGAATACAAAGACTTAACCCTTGAGGCCATTCGAAAGGGCCAGGCCCCCAACAAGCGGGAAAAAATTAAACTGGTGGCCATTCCCTCGACGTCAGGGACAGCGACCGAGGTAACTCGGGCAGCCGTGATTACCTTCCCCGAGGAGGGTTTAAAAATCGGCTTAAAAACAGAGGCCTTTATTCCCGACATTGCCGTTCTTGATGGCGAACTGACCCTATCCATGCCCAGAAACGTCGTTGTCGAGTCCGGCCTTGATGCCCTAACCCATGCCCTGGAATCTTATATCAATAAAAACGCCAATGACTTTACCAAGGCCATGTCAAAGGGAGCCCTAGAAGGCTTGCTTAAAAACTTGCCCTCCTCCTACCACACTGGCGACCTAGTCAGTCGGCAAGCCGTCCATAATTTTCAGTGCCTGGCCGGTTTTGCCTTTCAAAACGCTGGCCTGGGTATGGACCACGGGATTTCCCACTCCCTGGGCGGGCATTTTGGCATGGGCCACGGCCTTTTAAATGCCATTGGCCTACCCTATGTGATTGAATATAACATGCGCGACCAAGGGGTCAAAAAGGATCTAGACGACCTGTCTCAAAGCATCGGCAAAGATCTTTTGGACGAGATCAAGGCCTTAAATAAAGAACTAGGGGTTGCTCATTCTTTTCAAGAAGCGGGGATTGACGAGGCTATTTTTTTAAGAGACTATGAGAGACTCCTTGCCAATGCCTTAAAGGGATCGACTGTTAGAAACCCGGTTGCCATGGATCAGGACGAAATGGATAAGGTTTTAAAAAGCATTTATTATGGAAAAATATTATTTTAAGCAATTAAGCAAGGGGAGGACGCATGAGTTTATTAGAGGGCTTAAATAAAAGCCAGAGGCAGGCAGCAGAGACCATCGAGGGGCCACTACTTATTTTAGCCGGTGCCGGCTCGGGGAAAACACGGACAATTATCCACCGGATCGCCCATATCATCGATTCAAAAATGGCCTATCCCTCGCAAATTTTGGCCATTACCTTTACCAATAAGGCAGCCGGCGAGATGCGCGAGCGAATTGCCGCCATGAATGTTAAAGAGAGCAAGGGCATTTGGATGTCGACCTTTCACGCCATGTGTGCCCGGATCATGCGAGTCCACGCCCAGTGGCTGGGTTACGATGAGCGCTTTGTGATCTACGACACCGACGACCAGAAGAAAATAATCAAGGCGATTGTCAAAGAGTTCGACCTTAACGATAAGTATTACAGCTATGGCTATGTCAGTGGGGGGATTTCCGAGGCCAAGAATAATGGGCTTAGTCCACAGGCCCATAAAAAAGAAACAGCTGGCGATTTTCGTCGGGAAAAATTAAGCCTTATTTATGAAAGCTATCAAGCCCGATTAAAAGCCAATAACGCCATGGATTTTGATGACCTTATTTATAATACCCTGGTCTTGTTTAAGAAATTCCCGGAAATTCTCGGCCAGTACCAAAACCGCTTTAAGTATATCTTGGTTGACGAGTATCAAGATACCAACCACAGTCAATATGAACTGGTTAATTTATTGGCCGGTAAGAATAAAAACCTTTGTGTTTGCGGTGATGATGACCAGAGCATCTATGGCTGGCGGGGGGCTGATATTCGCAATATCCTTGATTTCGAAAAAGATTATCCCAATGCCAAGGTGGTTAAGCTAGAAGAAAACTATCGGTCCTCGCAAGTCATCCTTGATTGTGCCAACCAAGTGATTAGTCATAATACCGGGCGTAAAGAAAAAGCCCTGTGGACCCGCAATAAGAGTGAGGAAAAAGTCGTCATTGCCGGCTTTCATCAAGGCTATGATGAGGCCCGCTTTGTCGTCGAAGAAATTAAGGAGATGATTTCAAAAGGTCAGGGTAAGTACGGGGATTTTGCCATCCTCTACCGGACCAATGCCCAATCGAGACTTTTTGAGGAAGCCCTGATGCGGGTTGGCCTACCCTATCAATTAGTTGGGGGAACCGGTTTTTACACCCGGGTGGAGATTAAGGATATGATCACTTATTTAAATGTCCTCAATAACCCCAAGGATAATATCGGTTTTTTAAGAATTGTCAATGTTCCCAAAAGGGGAATTGGCAAGGCCACCATCGATAAGATTGAGGCCTATGCTAATTTTAAAAGTTATAGCTTGATGGAAGCCTTCTTCCATGTTGATGAGATTCCCGGCTTAAGCGCTGGGGTCAAAAATAAGGTCAAGGCCTTTAATGATTTGATGTACGATTTTCAGGAAGTGGCCCAAACAAAGCCTATTAGCAAGGTTATTGAAGGGATCATCGAAAAAAGTGGTTATCTTGAAATGCTGGAGTTGGGGAAAATGGATAAGGGTGAAAATCGGATCGACAACTTAAGAGAGCTGGTTTCGGCAGCTGTTGACTTTGAGAAAAACAGTGACGACCTGAGCATGACGGCTTACTTAGAAACGGTGGCCCTGTCCTCACAAACCGATAAATACGATGGGGATGAGGGTAAGGTCTTATTGATGACCCTCCATAATGCCAAAGGCCTGGAATTTCCAATCGTTTTTTTACCCGGTTTAGAAGAAGGGATCTTCCCTCATGGCCGGGCCATGGAATCGGACGAAGAGATTGAGGAGGAGCGGCGAATTTGCTATGTTGGCATTACCCGGGCCGAAAAAAAATTATACCTATCTTGGGCCGCCGAGCGAACCCTCTATGGCCGGCGCCAGCTGCAAGCACCTTCCCGCTTTCTCAGAGAAATTCCCCAGACGGCCTGTGTGGAAATGGACCACAAGCACCAACGAAGGCTGGAGGTTGCCGTGCCGGAGTCGAAAAAGGCCATTAGCTTTTCCGAGCGGGTGTCAAAATCAAAAGAATTTAATCAAAAAGAATCCTTGTCGCTGGGAAAAAAGGCCGAGCCAAGTGACTTTATTTTAAGCGACCGGGTCAACCACAAGAAGTTTGGCATCGGAACGGTGGTGGAAGTCCGGTCGGGGATGATTTCCGTCGCCTTTCCCGGGGTTGGCATTAAGAAAATTGATCCCAGCTTTGTTAAAAGAGCGTAAAAGCGAGGTGGAATATGAATGACCGCATTACCGTCTTAAGAGAAATGATTGAGGCCCATAATCAGGCTTACTATAATGAGGACGCCCCCCAAATCAGCGACCAGGCCTACGATCAATTGATGAGAGAATTAATTGACTTAGAGACCAAGCATCCAAAACTGCGGACGGCCGACAGCCCATCGGTCCGAGTCGGCGGCTTTGTCTCGGAAAAATTTGAAAAAGTTCTCTTTGATGAGCCTAAGCTAAGCTTGGCCAATGCCCAAAGCAGTGATGATTTAAGGGCCTTTGACCAGCGGCTTCGCCAAGCCGGTGAGGACATTGAGTATGGGGTCGAATATAAATTTGATGGCCTAACCGTTATCCTTAACTATCAAGAGGGGCAATTTACCCGCGGGGCGACAAGGGGGGATGGGACGACCGGTGAGGATATCACGACCAACCTTAAAACCATCCCAACCATCCCCCTTCGCCTAAAAAAACCCCTGACCCTGGAGGTCAGGGGGGAAGTCTTAATGAGCAAGGAAGACTTTAGGCAGCTAAATCTAGGCCGAGCAGAAAAGGACCAAGCCTTATTTGCTAATCCGCGGAATGCGGCGGCCGGGTCCCTTCGCCAACTCGATTCCAAATTGGCGGCTGACCGGGCCCTTGATATTTTTGTCTTTAATCTGGAGCACTTAGAAGGAAATCCCTGTCAAAGCCACAGCCAGACCTTGGCCTATTTAAAAGACTTGGGCTTTAAGACCAGTTCGGTGGCCTGCTTTAAGAGCATGGAAGAGGTCATTGCTTACGTCGATGACATTGACCAAAAACGCCAAGACCTGCCCTTTGAAATTGATGGGGCTGTGATCAAGGTTGACGACCTGGCCCTTCGAGATCTCTTAGGCAGCACATCAAGGAGCCCGCGCTGGGCGATCGCCTATAAGTTTGCCCCCGACCAGGTCGAAACCCAGGTTGAAGCCATCACCGTCCAGGTGGGCCGGACCGGGGTCTTAACCCCGGTTGCCGAGCTCAGGCCAGTTGCTCTTGCCGGGTCGGTCATCAGCCGGGCAACCCTTCATAACGAAGATTTTATTGCTGAAAAAGATGTTCGGCTTAATGATTGGGTGGTCATTCAAAAAGCCGGGGATGTTATCCCGGAGATTGACCACGTTGTCCTTGACAAAAGACAAGAGGACCAAGGTGTTTTTGAGATGCCCAAGGAATGTCCCGTTTGTGGCAAGCCGGTCCACCGGATTAGCGGCCAAGTGGCCATTCGCTGTGTCAATATGGCCTGTCCGGCCCAAGTTTTTCGAAAGCTGGTTCATTTTTCGGCTCGTGATGCCATGAACATTGAAGGCTTAGGGCCGGGCGTTTTAAAGACCTTAATTAATCACGGCCTGCTTGAGACGCCGGTTGATATTTACCGTCTGGAAGAATCGAAAGACCGACTATTAAGCTTAGATAAGTTTGGCCAGAAATCAGTTGACAAGCTGCTGGCCGCCATCCAAGCATCCAAGAGCCAAGACTTATGGCGCTTGATTTTTGGCCTGGGCATCCCCCTAGTCGGGCTAAGAAGTTCCAAGGTCTTAGCCGAGGAATTTAAGACCATGGACCGCTTAATGGCCGCAAGCAGTGAAGAATTGACGGCGATCTTTGATATTGGTCAAAAAATGGCCATGGAAATCATCGATTTTTTTAAGATGCCGACCAATGTCGATATTATTAAAGGACTTAAAAAAATCGGCCTTAAGATGGTTGCGGCAGAAACAGAAAGTGACCAAATATTAGCCGGTAAGACCTTTGTCTTAACCGGGACCTTATCCGGTCTTGATCGGCGGGCGGCGGGGACACTGATTGAAGAAAAGGGCGGAAAAGTATCGTCCAGCCTGAGTAAAAAAACGAATTATCTGGTCGCCGGTCAAAAAGCCGGCTCAAAATATAGTAAGGCCCAGACCCTGGGTGTGACCATTCTTAATCAAGATGAATTTTTAAAACTTGTCAAAGGTGGGCAAATTGATTTATAATAAAGCATTGGAGAATTAAAATTACGGTATGATCAGATTGTTGATTATACATTAGCAGAAAAGGAGAACAAATGAGTTTAACCTGTGAAGACGTAAGTTATGTAGCTGATTTGGCCCGCTTAGAATTTTCGGAAGCAGAAAGCCAAGCCATGGCCAAAGAACTTGGGATCGTTTTGGATTATGCCGAGACCCTGAGCAAGGTGAATACCGCCAATATAAAGCCGACCGACCACATCCTGACCATGGAAAATGTATTTAGACAAGATGAGGTTAAAGCAAGCCTAAGTAACGAAGAGGCCTTGGCCAATGCCCCTGAGAGTGATGCAGGTTGCTATAAAGTGCCCGCGGTTATGGAATAGGAGAAAAAGATGGAATTAAGTAAAAAAACAATCCATGAGGTCAGTCAGCTAATCGATAAAAAAGAAGTGACCATCAGTGAGTTGACCCAGTCGGTTCTGGCCCGGATCGACCAGGTCGAGCCCCAAACTCTGGCCTATCTTGCTGTGCAGGCCGATCAAGCGAGGATGAAGGCTGAGCAGTGTGACCGGGACCTTAAAGAAAGAAAACGGCAAAGTCTCTTAGAAGGCATCTCCTATGGGCTAAAAGATAATATTTGTACAAAAGGGATTAAAACGACTTGTGCATCAAAGATGCTTGAACATTTCGTTCCGCCTTATAGCGCCCATGTCTACGACCGCTTACTAAAAGAAGGGGGAATTCTGCTGGGGAAAAACAACATGGATGAATTTGCCATGGGGTCATCGACCGAAAGTTCTTTTTTCCAGGTGACCAAAAACCCCTGGGATTTAAGCCGGGTTCCGGGTGGGTCGAGTGGCGGCTCAGCGGCGGCGGTGGCGGCTGATACGGCTTTTTTTGCCTTGGGCACCGATACCGGTGGATCGCTCAGACAACCGGCCGCCTTTTGTGGTGTGGTGGGGATGAAACCGACCTATGGCCGGGTCTCTCGCAATGGGGTGGTCGCCTTTGCCTCCTCCCTTGACCAAGTGGGCCTAGTGGCCAAGGATGTGGAAGATTGTGCCATCGTCCTTAGTTCTATCACTGGCCATGACGCCAATGATACGACCTCCCTAAAAGGGGCCAAGGGCGATTTTCAAAAAGACCTTCGAGCCGGCGTGCAAGGCTTAAAAATTGGCATTGCACCGGCTTTCTTTGGTGATGGCCTGCAGGCTGAAGTGCGAAAAAATGTCGAGGAAGCAATTACCGTCTATCAAGACTTAGGGGCAGAAATTGTCGATGTTCGCTTTGATTATATGGACTATGCCCTAGCCAGCTATTATATGCTTTCCTCGGCCGAAGCCAGTTCAAATATGGCCAGATTTGATGGCATCTGCTACGGCTACCGGGCTGATGACTACGAGGGCCTACTGGATCTTTACACCAAAAGCCGTAGCCAGGGATTTGGCAAAGAAGTCAAAAGACGGATCATGCTAGGAACCCACGTCCTGAGTTCCGGCTACTATGACGCCTATTATAAGAAGGCCATGGAAGTGCGGACCTTGATTAGGGACGATTTTAAACGGGTCTTCAAAAGCTGTGACTTACTCTTGACCCCGACGGCACCGACGACCGCCTTTAAGATCGGCCGACAGGTGACCAACCTCTTAGAAATTTATTTAAATGATATTTATACAGCACCGGCTAACCTGGCCGGCTTGCCGGCCCTGTCCCTGCCGTGTGGCCTGGATCAAGAAGGGTTGCCCATTGGCATGCAATTATTAGGGGATCGGCTAAGCGAAGAGACCCTCTTAAAGGCGGCCTGGGCCTTTGAAGACGCAACAGACTATAAAAACTTAAAACCATCATTTAGAAAGGAGGCCTAATTATGGATTATCAAATTGTGATTGGACTGGAAATCCATGTAGAATTAGCCACCAAATCAAAAATATTTTGCGGCTGTTCGACGGAATTTGGCCAAGCTGAAAATACCCACGTTTGCCCGATCTGCTTAGGCATGCCGGGAGTCTTACCGGTGATGAATGAAAAAGTGGTCGAATTTGCCACCCTGGCCGGCCTAGCCCTTAATTGTCAGATTGAGCATCTGAGCATGATGGACCGGAAGAATTATTTTTATCCGGACCTACCCAAAGCCTATCAAACCTCGCAGTTTTACCTGCCCATTTGTAGCAATGGAATGGTTGAAATTGAGGTTGACGGGGTAAAAAAAGACATTGGTATCACCCGTATTCACATTGAAGAAGATGCCGGAAAACTAATCCACGGCTCGGCTGGTGAAAGCTTGATCGACTTTAATCGAGGTGGAGTCCCCCTGATTGAAATCGTCACTGAACCGGACCTGCGCAGTGCTGAAGAGGCCCGAGCCTTTGCTGAAAAGGTTAGGACGATCCTAGAATACACCGGTGTTTCCGATTGTAAGATGCAAGAAGGGTCAATGCGCTTTGATGTCAACCTTTCCTTGATGGAAAAAGGGGCCGGTGAGTACGGCACCCGGGCCGAAATGAAAAATCTTAACTCCTTTAGAGCCCTGACCCGAGCGGTTCACTATGAGAGCAAACGCCAAGCCCTAGAGCTTAAAAAGGGCCGCCGGATTGTTCAAGAAACGCGGAAATGGGACGATGTCAAGGGGGTCTCTTCGTCACTACGAAGTAAGGAAGAGGCCCATGATTACCGCTACTTCCCGGAACCCGACTTAGGGCCCATTGTCCTCGATGAAGCCTTTATCGAAAAGATGGGGAAAAGCTTGCCGGAACTGCCTGAAGCCAAGAAAAAACGTTATATCGATGACTATCAATTGCCGGAATACGATGCTGGCGTCTTAACCGCTAGTGGGGTGATTGCTCAGTTTTTTGAAGAAACTGTGGAAATCTATAATGAGCCAAAGCAAATTTCCAACTGGTTAATGGTTGAGATCCCCCCCTTATTGAAAGAGCAGGAATTAGCCATGGAAGACATTCCCTTAAAACCAAGGCAACTGGCAGAATTACTGACCTTAATTAAGACCGGAACCATTAGCGGGACCATTGGTAAAAAGGTTTTAGAAGAGACCTTTAAAAGCGGCAAAGATCCTAAGGACGTTGTCAAAGACCAAAACTTAAGCCAAATGAGTGATAGCAGTGAACTTGAGGGCATTATTGAAGCAATTGTCTTAGACAATCAAAAATCACTTGATGATATCAAGGCCGGTAATGACAAGGCTTATGGCTTCTTAACCGGTCAGGTGATGAAGGCCACAAAAGGCCAAGCAAACCCGCAAGTTGCCAATAAGATTATTCGCCAAATGGTAAAAAAACATTCATAGGATAGTCATCGCTAGTAATGAAAAAATAATTGAGAGCATGATAAGCTAAGAAAGAGGCAGGTGTATGGAAGAAATAAGACGAAGTGATGGACGACACTATAATGAGCTGCGACCGATGACCGTGACCCGGTCCTTTATCAAGCATGCCCAGGGATCTGTTTTAATTGAAGCGGGTGATACCAAACTTATTTGCACGGCCATGGTCGAAGAAAAAGTGCCTCATTTTTTAAGAGGCCAAAATAAGGGCTGGATTACGGCCGAATACGAAATGTTGCCGGCCTCGACTGACCGGCGAAAAGGCCGAGACCGCAACCGTGGCAAGATCGATGGACGGACGGTTGAAATTCAGCGCCTGATCGGTCGAAGCCTGCGGTCAGTCGTCGATTTAGAAAAGCTGGGTGAGCGAACCATCTGGATTGATTGTGATGTCATTCAAGCCGATGGGGGAACCCGGACGGCAGCCATTACCGGGGCCTTTATAGCCCTTTATGATGCCATGGTCGATCTTTATGATAAAAAGATGATTAAAGAACTGCCAATTACCCAATTTGTGGCAGCCATCAGCGTTGGCCTCTATCAAGACCAGGTGATTACCGACCTATGCTACGAAGAAGATTTTGGGGCAGAGGTGGATATGAATCTGGTGATGACGGAAAAAGGCGAATTGATTGAAATTCAAGGGACCGGTGAAGAAAGACCCTTCACCAGCCAGGAATTAGCAGCCTTGCTAAAAGTAGGGGCAGAAAGCATTGAAGAAATCATTGCCTTTCAAAAGCAAACCCTCTTAGAAGGGGACCAGGCCTGAGATGAAAAAAATTGTTTTAGCGACAGCTAATGTCAACAAGGCGGCCGAGATTAAAAAAATCCTTGAAAATGATTTTGAGATCGTGACCATGGCCCAGCTAGGGATTGAGATTGATATCGTTGAGGACGGTCAGACCTTTGAAGACAATGCCTTGATTAAGGTTCGCACCCTTAGGGGTCTGATTAAAGACCCCGAGGCCCTTATCATGGGTGATGATTCCGGCCTAACGGTTGATGCCCTCGGTGGCGAGCCGGGCGTTTATTCGGCCCGGTATGCCGGTGAAAATGTGACCTATGCCGATAATAATCGCAAGCTCTTAAAAGAGCTAGAAAGTGTCCCGGACCAAAAAAGAGGGGCCGAATTTATCACGGTCGTGGCCATTCTCTATCCTGATGGCCAAGAAGTCTTGTGCAAGGGCCGGGTTCGGGGCAAAATCGCCAGAGGCTTAATTGGCGAGGGCGGCTTTGGCTATGACCCTTTATTTATCCATGAGGAAAGTGGTCGGTCTTACGGTGAGATGAGCGAAGAGGAAAAAAATGCCATCAGTCATCGGGCCCTGGCCCTTGAAAAAGTCAAGAATGTTCTATTAAGAAATAAGTAAGGCCTGAGTTTAGGCTGAGTATGGAGGTGTCAAGTGAGAATTGGTCTTGTCAGCGATAGTCATGGTAATAAGGAGTCTTTGTCAAAAGCGGTTAAAGTGATGGGAAGGGTCGATTTGATTTTTCATTTAGGGGATTATTATGAAGATGGTCTCTATTTAAAAACACTAACCAGTGCCCCGGTTCACATTGTCAGAGGCAATACGGACTTCTTTTCCGAAGGCGGCCATGATGAAATTTTGACGGTCGTCGATGGCCTTAAAATTTTTGCCTGTCATGGCCATCTCTACGGTGTCAAAGGCAGCTTGCAAAGGCTTTACTATAAGGGGAAAGAAGAAAATGCCCGGATTGTTCTTTATGGCCACACCCACATCCCTTATCTTGATGATGATGGTGGCATGTTGATTATGAATCCCGGCACAGTGGGTGCGCCAAGAATGAATGGCTATCAAAGCTATGGGATCATTGAGATTAATAAGGGTCAGATTGAGGCAGAAATTTTCCCCTTAGACCAAGCATGACCCGAGAAAGGAAATAATCAATGCTGCACATCAATAATGTATCGATGATTTATAAAAAAGAACAGAAAAAAGCCTTGACCAATATCAATTTAGATATTTGTGAGGGCGAATTTACCGCTCTCTTAGGGCAAAATGGAGCGGGCAAAAGCACCTTAATTAATATCTTGGCCGGCAATGTAAAAAAGACCCAGGGGAGGGTCACAATTGGCGGCTATGACCTTGATGACAATGAACTTGAAACAAAAAGGATCATTGGCATTGTCCCGCAAGACACCGGTTATGATTTTGTTTTTACCGTCGATGAAGCCCTTAAAAAACAATCCGGTTATTTTGGCATTAAAAACAATAAAAAGGTGATCGATGACCTGCTGGAAACCCTCTATTTGACCGACAAAAGAAATACTAGGCTGCGAGACCTTTCGGGCGGGATGCGCCGGCGCTTTTTGATTGCTAAGGCCCTTGTTCATCAGCCGAAAATTTTAATTCTCGATGAGCCAACGGCTGGTGTTGATATTGAAATGCGGCGGATCCTCTATGATATCCTGATTAAGCTTCATGAGTCGGGAACGACCATCATCTTAACAACCCATTATATTGAAGAAGCAGAAAAGTTATGTAAGCGGATTGTCATTATCGATGGTGGCCAAGTGATTGCCGATGCCCCCAAAGATCAGTTGATGCAGACTTTTTCACGGGAGATTGGTCTTGAGATTGAATTTGATCAGGAAATAAGTAAAAAGGACTTTAGCTTTTTAAAGGACTTTGAAATTGTTGATAAACGACATTTAAAATTAACCGTCGTAAGAAAAGAATTGGTCCAGATTTTTAAAAAACTATCGGAAGAAGACTTGGTTTTTACTGACTTGATGATCGAGCGACCAAAGCTTGAAGATGTTTATTTAAAAATGATCAGGCGTTAGGAGGAAGTATGAACAAGGTATTTTACAATCAAACCGGTTTTATCACCCTTCTAAGCCGAGAAATTCATCGCTTTATGAAGGTTCCCGTTCAAACGGTCTTAGCCCCACTGATTTCTAATCTCTTATATTTGGCGATCTTTGGTGGCATGCTAAGAACCAGACAAGTGGGCATTGATGGGATCAATTATCTTAATTTTTTAGTGCCCGGATTAGCAACCATGGGGGCCATTTTGTCGGCCTTTCAAAATCCGGCCTTTTCAATCATTTCCCAAAAGTTTCAAGATACCATACAGGATTTAAATGGCTACCCCATTTCGAATACCGAAAAAACCCTGGCCTTTATCTTGGGTGGGACCTTTCGTGGCCTCTTAGTCGGCCTTTTAACCTATGGAGCAACGATCTTTTTTGTTGGCTACCATATTGAATACCCCTTGTATTTTATGTTAGCTCTACTAACCGGGTCTTTTGTCTTTGCCTCGATTGGTTTAATTGCCGGCTTGGCCCTTGATAACTTTGAAAAGATGAACTTTGCCTTGGCCATTGTGATCACCCCACTGACCTATCTAGGGGGCGTCTTTTTCGAAATTTCTAAATTACCGGGTGTACTAGCCAATATTCGTTTTATCAACCCGATTTATCCCTTGGTTAATATCACCCGCTACGCCTATTTGGGGGTTTGCGAAGGCGATATCCGCATCCATGTGCTAACAGCAGCCTTCTTGATTATGGCCTCGTTTTCCATCTCCTCCTACCTCTTTAAGAAGGGGATTGGCATCAAAACCGTCTAAGTTTTGATATTTAAAATAAGAATAGTAAAAAAGGGTTGACAATGAATACTATATAAAGTATACTAAGTCTTGTCTCTAAGAGAGGCAACGCGGGTGTAGCTCAGTGGTAGAGCCCTAGCCTTCCAAGCTAGTCGCGAGGGTCCGATTCCCTTCACCCGCTCCATTTTTATGCTAAAGAAACATGCTTAAGATCGAGCGCCTGTAGCTCAGTAGGATAGAGCAACGGCCTTCTAAGCCGTGTGCCCGGGGTTCGAATCCCTGCAGGCGCGCCATTTAGAATAAATATGACATGGTGGGTATAGTTCAACTGGTTAGAGCACCAGATTGTGGTTCTGGAAGTTGTGGGTTCGAGTCCCATTATCCACCCCATTTTTGATATACCGTAGGGGTATAGCCAAGTCGGTAAGGCACCAGATTTTGATTCTGGCATCCGTAGGTTCGAGTCCTGCTACCCCTGCCATTTTTTTATAATTACCAATAACACCGATATTAACCATGACCCATTAACAGTTTCGTTTTAAAGAGCCGCAGGCTCCGCCTTACGAAACG